>CANRHV010000004.1 GCA_947630505.1 uncultured Monoglobus sp.
AAAGCAAAAACCTCGTAAAAATAGACATTTAAATCAAATTTATAATAAAATTAGGGGTGTCTGTTTGACACTACCTAAAGTAATGAGGGGGAATTTGTATGAATTTAAAACAAATTTGCAGGTTGTGCAAAGAAGTACACGGCTTACGCAAGGTCGCGTTCATAGGGAAATATTTGTGATATAATTCCTCGTTGGGACAAAAAATCCCACTTAGACATGATCGGTTCCCACTTGGACATAAAATATTGACGGCTGAAATAACGCGGCTTATAATCAAATTTGGAGAGATTATATGTTAAAGGCGCGGTACGTTGATAAACAAATTTGAAAAAGGGAACACCTCATCCGACTTTTTGCCCGTTCGGGCAAAAACCCACCTTCCCCTCAAGGGGAAGGCAAGAGAGGCTTCCCCTTGAGGGGAAGCTGTCGGCGAAGCCGACTGATGAGGTGTTTAACCTCCCCAAAGGGCGAGGCAAACAAGGTAGCAAAAAAACAAATTAATTTCTTCCCAATAGATTCGCAGGGCGCCCAAACGGGCGCCATTTTCAAAATCGCAAAAATTTTTATTTTTTATAAAATTTTTCTTGCATTAATTAAAAATTTATGTTAATATAAGTATACTATAATAAATGCGTTTGAGCGGAAACAAGTAGATGCGTGAAAGTCTTGAGAGAGTTGCCGGGAGCTGCGAGGCAATGACGGAAGCGTTTTCGAATACATTCCGCGAGCAGTGCACCGAAAGGGTTTGAGCCGTCCGAGTAGGCTGCAACGGGAGTTCCCGTCACAGAACATGGGTATTGATGATACCTTCTGAGGCCGCGGCCGTGAGACAGCGGTGAATTGAGGTGGTACCACGGGTGAAGCTCGTCCTCTGTTTAAAAATAGAGAGCGGGTTTTTTGTTTGCCCGCAAAAAGAAAGGATGATTCAAAAAATGGTTTTGAAAATCGGATTGTTGATCGTTTTCTTCGCGGTTATGGTCTCGGTGGGACTGTACTGCAGAAAGCACTCGACTGACGTAAGCGGATTTGTTCTCGGCGGACGCTCTGTCGGCCCGTGGCTCACCGCTTTCGCGTACGGCACATCGTATTTCTCGGCGGTTATTTTCGTCGGATACGCGGGCCAGTTCGGCTGGAAGTACGGTATCGCCTCGTCTTGGATAGGTATAGGAAACGCGGTAATCGGCTCACTGCTCGCGTGGATAATCCTCGGACGGCGCACCAGACTTATGACCCAGCACCTGCACAGCGCCACGATGCCCGAGTATTTCGGAAAAAGGTATCAGAGCACGGCTCTCAAGATAGCGGCCTCCGTTATCGTGTTCATATTCCTGATCCCTTACACCGCGTCGCTCTATAACGGACTTTCGAGACTTTTCTCGATGGCGTTCCCGAGAATCGACTACTCGGTATGCGTTATCGTAATGGCGGTGCTGACAGGCGTTTACGTAATCGCGGGCGGATATATGGCGACCGCGGTCAACGACTTTATACAGGGCGTTATCATGCTGTTCGGCATAGTGGCGGTCATCGCCGCGGTGCTTGTTCAGAACGGCGGCTTTGTCGAGGCTCTTAACGGCCTTGCCGCGATCGAGGCGCCCACAGGGGTTCCCGGAGCGTTCAACTCGTTCTTCGGCCCCGATCCGCTGGGACTGCTGTTCGTTGTGCTGCTCACCTCGCTGGGCACATGGGGACTGCCTCAGATGGTCCAGAAGTTTTACGCCATCAAGAGCGAGAACGACATTCAGAAGGGAACGATAATTTCCACGTTCTTCGCGCTGGTTGTCGCGGGCGGCTGCTACTTTCTCGGCGGATTCGGCAGACTGTTCACCGACAAGCTCACGTTCCTGCCCGGCGGCGCGATCGAGGGCGGATTTGACGCGATCATTCCCACAATGCTCTCGGGTCTTCCGGATATTCTGATCGCTGTCGTTATCGTGCTTGTGCTTTCGGCGTCCATGTCAACGCTCTCGTCTCTGGTTCTGGCGTCCAGCTCTACCATGACGCTTGACCTTCTCAAGGGCCACGTTATCAAGAACATGGACGAGAAGAAGCAGGTTCTTATCATGAGAATACTTATCGTTGTGTTTATCGCAATATCCGCGATAATCGCGCTCAACAAGGATAAGCTCAGCGCCATAGCTCAGATGATGGGTATTTCATGGGGCGCTCTGGCGGGCGCGTTCCTCGCTCCGTTCATGTACGGCCTATACTGGAAGAGAACCAATAAGATATCGGTTTGGGCAAGCTTTATCTTCGGCGCGGGCATTATGATACTCAATATCCTGACGCCCGGCATATTCCCCGAGATCCTGAAGTCGCCCATTAACTGCGGCGTTATAGCGATGCTGGCGGGACTGGTTATCGTTCCGGTCGTAAGCCTGCTCACGGGCAAGCCCAAGGACCTCAAGGCGGTTGACAATATGTTCGACTGCTACAACAAAGAGGTTGTGGTTCCCGCGAAGGAGTCGCTTGGAAAATAAACATAAAAAACTGTAATAAAGACAGCCCCGCTTTGTTAAAAGGCGGGGCCTCGTCTCCCGAAGGATAATAAAATGGGATTTTTAATAGCGGGCGGAGGGTATCCGCCCGTTTTGATATGAAAAATTAATTTTTGCCGTATTGAATTATTTTTGACTTTATGTTATAATCAGCGCATAGAATAACGGATAAGAGGTAATTATTATGCGGAACCGTAACGAGGGCGCGGACGGAAGCGACAGAACCGATATCATATACGGCAGGAACCCGGTTATCGAGGCATTAAGCGCCGGGCGCGCCATAGACCGAATATACATTCAGGACGGGCTGAATCATCCCGTGATAAAAAAGATCAAAAATCTCGCCAAGGAAAAAGGCGTGCGGTATGATTTTGCCGACGCGCGCAGGCTCGACAAAATGTGCGGAGGCGCCAATCATCAGGGTGTGGCCGCATTGGCGGCGGTTCACGCCTACGCCGAGATCGAGGATATACTGCGCCGCGCCGAGGAACGGGGCGAGCCGCCCTTTGTGGTTATCTGCGACGGCATCACCGATCCCCACAATTTGGGAAGCATAATCAGGACCGCCAACGCCGCGGGCGCTCACGGCGTGATAATACCAAAAAACCGCAGCGCGCAGCTGACCGCCACGGTGGCGAAGGTCAGCGCGGGAGCCCTTGAATACACGCTTGTCGCCAAGGCGACCAATCTGACGTCCGCGATAGAGAAGCTCAAAAAGCGCGGGCTTTGGATAGCCGGGACCGATCTTTCGGCCGAGCGCAGCTGTTTTGAAAGCGACTTGTCGGGCCCGCTGGGGATCGTCGTCGGCAGCGAGGGTTCGGGCATGAGCCGAATCGTCCGCGAGAGCTGCGACTTTTTAGTCAAGATACCGATGCTCGGCGAGGCGGAATCGCTTAACGCGTCGGTCGCCGCGGGAGTTTTGCTTTACGAAACGGTGCGGCAAAGAATCAAGAAACAGGAGAGATTATCATGAGAATACTTGCGATAGGCGATATAGTGGGAAGAAGCGGCAGAGAGTATGTGGAGCGCAACCTGAACAAGATACGCGGCAAGTTTAAAATAGACTTTGTGGTGGCGAACGCCGAGAACGCCGCCGAGACCAACGGCATAAATCCCGAGATAGCCGACCGCCTGATAGACAGAGGGGTCGACGTTATCACTATGGGCAACCACACATTCAGCTGCAAAAACGGCGAGATCGCCGTTGAGGAAAATAGACGCCTTGTGCGGCCCTTGAATTTTCCGCCCGAGATGGAGGGGCGGGGATACGTGGAGATCGACATGGGGTACGCCACGGTCGCGGTCATAAACTTAGTGGGCAGGGTCAACATGGCGCCCGCCGACTGCCCGTTCCACGCGGTGAACGCGGCGCTCAAAAAAATCGACAGCGATATTATAATCGTGGATATGCACGCCGAGGCGACCAGCGAGCGCCTTGCGATGGGGCATTTTCTGGACGGCCGCGTCCAGATCGTTTTCGGGACCCACACCCATGTGCAGACAGCGGACGAGCAGATATTGCCGAAAGGCACGGGCTTTATCTCGGACCTCGGCATGACCGGCATCAAGAACTCGATAATCGGCACAAAGATAGATATAGTGCTTGACTACTTTATGAAATCGGGCAAGCGCGTGAAGTTCATGAAAGAGACCGAGGGAGAGGTGCGGCTCAGCGGCTGCGTGTTCGACATCGACAACAGGACGAAAAAAGTCACCGCGGTGCATCGGGTGAACATTGAGGGAGAGCAGTGATATGAACAAGGAATTTTATGAGATAAAAAATGCCGACAGGAGCTGCATCGCGCTCAAAAAAATGAGCGATTCGGGCTTTATAAACGGTTTCACGCGGCGGAGCGGAGGAGTGAGCCGCGGCAAAATCGAGGGCTTCAACTTCGGCTTCCGCGTTGGCGACGAGCCCGAAAACGTGCTTGAAAACTACAAGCTGCTGGCCGAGGATATGGGCTTTGACATAAGGCGCGCGGTGTGCGCCCGACAGACCCATACCGACAATATCAGGATAGTCACAAGCGCCGACTGCGGCAAGGGCATTTTTCAGGTGGACAGCGACATTCGCGACACCGACGGGCTGATAACCGCCGAGAGGGGAGTCGCGCTGATAATTTTCACCGCCGACTGCGTGCCGCTGCTGCTGTGCGACCCGGTGAAAAAAATCGCCGCCGCGTCCCATGCGGGCTGGCGCGGCACGGCTCAAAATATCGGCGGAAAGACCGTGCGCCTGATGCGCGAAAAATTCGGCTGCGACCCGAGCGACATCATCGCCGCGATAGGGCCGAGCATAGGCCCGTGCTGTTTTGAGGTCGATCGCGCGACGGCCGAGAATTTTGACGAAAAATATCGGATCCCGAAGCCGAACGACAAATTCCATGTTGACCTGTGGGCGGCTAACCGAGATATGATAGCCGCCGAGGGCGTCAGGGTCGGGAATATATTTGTGTCGGAGGAATGCACGATATGCAATTCCGACAAGTATTATTCCTACAGGACCCACAAGGAGCATACCGGGCGTCAGGTGGCGTTTATCGCGATAAAATAAAATAAGCCGCTTTTGTTTATTTCAAAATAAATGAAAGCGGATTTTTTTATTTGTTGAGCTCAAGATACATGGCATAGGCTTGGTTTTTCGGTATCCCCAAAGTTTCCGAAACTATTTTGGCTACAGACTTGCCTTTTATGTTCTCGGCCATGCAGGCTTTTATCAGCGTTTCCGCGTCCGCGGTGTTCGCGGCGGGCTCGGATTTTTGCTCGGCGCCTCGGATGATCAGCACAAACTCGCCCTTGGGCGGCGTTTCCTCAAAGTGTTTTATCGCCTCGTCAAGGGTCAGGTTCAGATATTCCTCGTGTTTTTTGGTAATTTCCCGGGCTATAACGATCTCGCGTCCGCCGTCGAAGGCCTCGGCCATGTCCCGCAGGGTGTAGGGCAGCTTGTGGGGCGCCTCGTAGAATATCATGGTCCGTGTCTCATCTTTGAGGCTATTTAGATGCTCGCGGCGGCTTTTTTTGTTTACCGACAAAAATCCCTCAAACGTGAATCTTCCGGTGGGCAGCCCCGAGGAAACCAGCGCGGTGGCAAAGGCGCAGGCGCCCGGCAGAGCCTCGACCTCTATGCCGTTTTCGCGGCACAGACGCACGATGTCCTCGCCGGGATCGGATATTCCGGGCATACCCGCGTCGGTCACGACCGCGATATTTTCGCCGTTTTTGAGCTTGTCCAAAAGATAGCTGCCTTTTTCCTGCTTGTTGTGCTCGTAGTAGCTGGTAAGCGGCTTTTTTATGCCGAACCGGTTCAAAAGCTTGACGCTGACCCTTGTGTCCTCGGCGGCGATAAGGTCAACGCTTTCAAGGGTCTTTAGCGTTCTTTCGGTTATGTCGCCCAGGTTCCCTATAGGAGTGGGGCAGAGATACAGCTTTCCGAATTTGTTTTCCATGATGTTCTCCTTACTTTCTTTCATATATTATTTTGATCTCGTCGGTGTATTCTCCGTTTTCTTCATATATATAAAGGGGCGGCTCGCAGATCAGCTTGGGTCTGCCGCCTCTCGCGCCCTCGACCAGGACCATCGACGCCGCTTTTTTGTATGACGGGTAGACCGCCCGCAGACGCTTGGGCTCGATCTTGTTTTGTTTCATTAATATAAGCAGGTCGGCCAGCCGCTCGGGGCGATGTATTACGCTCAGCTTGCCGAGGGGCTTCAGCAGCGCGGCGGCCGAGCTTACCACATCCTCAAGGCTGCACATTATCTCGTGCCGCGCTATGGCCGCCGACGGGTTTTTGCTCCGAAGGCCGCCGCCGCTCTCTTTGTATGGCGGATTGCACACTATATTGTCGAAAACGCCTTTGCCGAATATCTCGGGGGCCCGTTTCAGATCGCCGCAAACCATCTCGGCTCTGCCTTCAAGGCCGTTCATGCGGATAGAGCGGTCAGCCATTTCCGCCACGTCCTCCTGAATTTCAAGGGCGGTGATGCGCTCCGCCTCGGATTTGTGGGTCAGCAGCAGCGTTATTATCCCGTTACCGGCGCACATGTCCAGAACGTTGGCGTGTTTTTTGATTGATTTTGCCGCGAAATCCGCCAATATCACCGCGTCTATCCCGAAACAAAACTGCGTCGGGTTCTGAATTATTTTCAAATCAAGCGGATCTAAGTCGTCGATACGCTCATTTTCTTTGGTTAACCATCTGTTCATAACGATTTGTTTCCCGATTCTGTTCACATTTTGTTCATATTTTTAAGTTTTTGTTCATATTTTATTCATCTGATAAAACCTTATAATGTTTTTTTAATTTAATTGTGCAAATTTCACAAAACGCCTTGTCAGCTCTTTTGATTAAATGCCCGAAACTAACGTAATCACGGCGTTTTCGGCGGTTTTGTGGTATGTGATTTATTATTGTTACATTTGTGTTACATTTTTGTTACAAAGCAAAATATTAGTTTTTTCGCGCTAAATTCCTGATATAATGCCATAAAATAAGTATAACAGAAAACCGCTTTTAGCACAATAACCAAATTTGCCGACCTGCCGAAAAAATACTGCGGAAACACGAGAAATACGGAGTAAAATAGAGAATATACAAGGGATTGTTTTATTTTTTGAAAATATTGGCATTAAATCAATTTTAATAAATTTAAAGCGGTTTCGGACTTTTGACGGATTTTGTGAAAGACTATATAATAGCAACTGTAACAAGGACATTTACCGGTTTTTTCCGGATAAAATTTTATTTGAGGTGATTCGATGTTTACACGACTGATAAGAAAATTCAGCTTGTCAGCCCACAATTTAATTGCCGCGGCCGTATGCGCGACTCTTGTCGCGGCGGTAGGCAGCGGATTTGCGTACGCGACTCCAAGCAATGTTACCATATATGATTCGGGAAATGCGCCCATCACGGTAAAGACGACAGGCGCGACCGTTCAGACGGTTCTCGACAAGCACGGTATCGAGCTAGGCAGCGGCGATAAGACCAATGTTGCGCTTAACGAAAAGATTACCGGTGATTCGGTTATCGAGATTTACAGAGCGATGCCCGTTAAGATCACGATCAACGGCGTTTCGTCTCAGTATACCACAACCAAGAAGCTGGTGGCCGACGTTCTGGCGGAGGTGGGAATAACCGCCTCGGAGGAGCAGGTTACGCCCAGAATGACCGATGTTATCGAGTCGGGAGACGAGATAATAATCAATCAGGACAACAGCCAGATCGTTACCGTGACCGAGCCTATCGCTTATCACACTATCGAGCGTGAGAACGCTTCTCTTGCCCCCGGCCAGAAAGTCGTTGTTCAAAGCGGCGCGGACGGTGAAAGAGAGATCAAATACAGCATTAAGTACAGCGACGGAGCGGAAGTTTCCAGAGAGCGGATCGGCGACATCGTGCTCGCGGATCCCGTCGACGAGATCGTCGAGTTTTCTCCTCAGGATGAGTTCGAGGTAGGAAAGATCCCCGCGAGCCGTCCCACAAATTATTCGAAAATGGAAGTGTTCGAGGCGACAGCCTATGACGCGTCTCCCGCGGACAACGGTCCCTGGGCGGGCGTTACATCGACGGGTATGCCTATGGGATACGGCGTTATCGCCGTTGACCCCAGCGTCATCCCCTACGGAACAAAGATGTATATCGAGTCCTGCGACGGCAAGTATGTTTACGGATACGCCATCGCCGGCGACTGCGGCGGAGCCATCAAGGGTCACAGAGTAGACCTGTTCTACTGGTCGAGATCTCAGTGCTATGAGTTTGGCAGACGAAACGTCAACGTATACTTCCTCGATTAAGCAGCACACACAAAAATCGGGCGCTCGGCGCCCGAATTTTTTTGCAAAAAAACCTTGACAAATTATTGTAAATGGTTTAAAATATATAAACTGTAAAGCAAAACGGCTTTACTAACGTAGGGACTAGGGATTAGGAACTAGCGAATACGCGGAGAAAGTGAGCGCAAAACACAACGTATATCCCCGCGTCTGTAGGGATTAACGTGAAAAAAGCGTGTGCAAAATACAACGTATGTCCTCGCGTTTGTAGGGGCGGATATTATCCGCCCGTTTGCCTCGCCCCTTGGGGAGAGGTGCATTTTCGCCGAAGGCGAAAAGATGGAGAGGGGTCAACGTAGGGACTAGGGATTAGGAACTAGCGAATACGCGGAAATAATTTGGCGTAAAATGTTCGCGTATCTCCGTGTCCGTAGGGACGGAACATTGAAACGGGTGTTATACTATGGAAAAAAATGTTAAAATTTCACTTTTGTTTGATTTTTACAGAAATCTGCTGACCGAGCGTCAGGCGGAGAGCATCGACCTCTATTACAACGAGGATCTGTCCCTGTCCGAGATCGGAGCTCACATGGGCATAACGCGCCAGGGCGTGCGCGATAACATAATGCGCGCCGAGAGCGCTCTGCTCGACGCCGAGGATCGTTTGGGTCTGGCGGCGAGGTTTTTAAGCATTCGCGGCGACCTTGAGCGCATAGACGAGATAATCAAGGAGATCGAGGCGTCGCCCGAAAACAAGGATCTGTCCGACAATATGAAACACAAGATAAACGACATACTTATGATAATACAGGAGATCAACGGTCTGAACGAATAGATGAGGTGTATTTATGGCATTTGAAAGCTTATCCGAAAAGCTGCAGAACACTTTTAAAAAGCTGCGCGGCAAAGGCAAGGTGTCCGAAAAGGACTTAAAGGCCGCCATGCGCGAGGTAAAACTGGCGCTGCTTGAGGCGGACGTTAACTTCAAGGTTGTTAGAAACTTTGTTAAGAACGTCTCCGAGCGCGCTAGCGGAGCCGAGGTAATGGAGTCGCTGACTCCGGCGCAGCAGGTGATAAAAATAGTAAACGAGGAGCTTATAAAGCTCATGGGCGGCGAGGCCGAGAAGCTGACGATCTCGCCCAAGCCGCCGACCGTTATAATGATGGCCGGCCTTCAGGGTGCCGGCAAGACCACAACGGCCGCAAAATTGGGCGGCATGCTCAAAAAGCAGGGCAAGCGTCCGCTGCTCTGCGCCTGCGACGTCTATAGACCCGCCGCGGTCAAGCAGCTGCAGGTGGTCGGCGGACAGCTGGAGCTGCCCGTATACGCCGAGGAGGGCGTGACAGACGCGGTCGGCATCGCCTGCCGAGGCCTTGAACACGCGAAAAATCACGCGAACGACGTGCTTATCATAGACACCGCGGGACGCCTTCATATCGACGAGCAGCTCATGGACGAGCTCAAAGAGATCGAGGCGGAAACCGAGCCGACCGAGATACTTCTGGTGGTCGACGCCATGACCGGACAGGACGCGGTCAACGTGGCGGATAAGTTCAACAGCGAGCTTGAGATATCCGGCGTGGTGCTCACCAAGCTGGACGGCGACACCAGAGGTGGCGCGGCGCTTTCGGTCCGCGCGGTCACCGGAAAGCCGATAAAATTCTGCGGCATGGGCGAAAAACTGACCGATATAGAGCAGTTCCATCCCGACCGCATGGCTTCCAGAATACTGGGCATGGGCGATATGCTCAGCCTGATCGAAAAGGCGGAGCAGGCTCTTGACATGAAAAAGGCCGAGGAGCTTGAAAAAAAGCTCAGAACGCAGCGTTTCACGTTCACCGATTTTCTCGACCAGATGGAGCAGATGAAAAACATGGGCCCGATACAGAACGTGTTGGGCATGATCCCCGGCATCAATTCCAAGGTTCTCAAAAACGCCCAGGTGGACGAGAAAAAGATGGCGCATATCGAGGCGATAATAAAGTCGATGACTCCGAACGAGAGGGAGCTTAAAGACAAGCTGACGCCCTCGCGCAAGGAGCGCGTCGCCAAAGGCAGCGGAGTCTCGATCGTGGAGGTCAACTCGCTGCTCAAGCAGTTCGACCAGATGCAGCGCATGATGAAGCAGCTCTCGGGCGGCAATATGAACAAAAAAATGAAAAAGATGGGCCGCGGAGGTTTCCCGCCCGGAATGTTCATGTAGGGACTAGGCTTGATTTAGAAAAAATTTTGAAAATTAATTAAATAAATATATATTTTTGGAGGATTTAAAAAATGGCAGTAAAAATTCGTTTAAAAAGAATGGGCGCGAAGAAAAATCCGTTTTACCGCGTGGTAGTCGCGGACTCGAGATTTCCCAGAGACGGCAGATTTATCGAGCAGGTGGGAACATACAACCCGATGGTTGAGCCCGCGGCGGTAGAGTTTGACGCGGAAAAGGTCCAGAAGTGGATCAAGAACGGCGCTCAGCCCACTGACACAGTTAAGAGATTGTTAAAGAAAAAGGGCATTATTGATTAGTTAAAGCTTACGGCAAAAAGGAGAATCAGTATGAAAGAATTGCTGACATTTATAGCCAAATCCATGGTGAGCGAGCCCGACGCGGTGGAGGTCGAGGTCGTCGAGAAAGAAAACCTGACCGTCCTCAAACTTCATGTCGCCGAGAACGACATGGGCAAGGTCATCGGAAAGCAGGGCAGGATCGCCAAGGCTATAAGAACCGTAATCAAAAGTGCCGGCAACCGCGTTAATAAAAAAGTGGTTGTTGACATTATTTAAACACGGCCAGGTTCAGATGTCCGCGCGCAGCGGATGTCTGAATTTTTATTGATAGGCTTATCTAAGGAGAATGTTATGAATGATATGCTTGAAATAGGCAAGCTTGTGAATACGCACGGAATACGCGGCGAGGTCAAGATACAGCCCTGGTGCGACGACCCGTACGTGTTTGACGAGCTTGAGTACCTTATAATAGACGGCGAAGAGTACGAGATCGAGCGCAACAGGTACCACAAAACCTGTCAGATCGTCAAGCTCGAGGGCGTTGACGACATGAACGCGGCGGAACTTCTCAAAAACAAGATTGTATATATAAACCGCGAGGACATGCCCCTGCCGGAGGGACGGTATTTTGTGGCGGATATCCTCGGTCTTGAGGTCCGCGAGGAAAACGGACGCGTGCTGGGCGAGGTCGGAGACGTGATAAAAACCGGCAGCAACGATGTGTACGTGCTCAAAAACACGTTTAACAAAAAGCAGATCTTGATTCCGGTGCTCGACAACGTTGTGCTCGAGACAAATATCGAGGGCGGATATATTGTCGTCCGCCTCATGAAAGGCTTGATCGACGAATGAGGTTTGATATACTGACCCTGTTTCCCGAGATGTTCGAGGCGGTGCTGGGCGGCAGCATAATCGGCAGAGCCGCCTCAAGTGGGCTTATCGAGCTGAATTTTGTGCAGATACGCGATTTTGCGTTTAACAAGCACAGGCGGGTCGACCACTATCCCTACGGCGGCGGCCAGGGCATGATAATGCAGGCCGAGCCGATATTTTTGGCGTACGAGAGCGTGACCGACGGGCTTGATTATAAGCCGTTCACAGTCTATATGTCGCCTCAGGGAAAAACGCTCAGACAGGGCATGGCAAAGCGCATAGCGAAAAAATACGAGCATATTGTGATACTATGCGGCCACTACGAGGGCGTGGATCAGCGGGTGCTCGATGAGATAATCGACGCCGAAATATCATTGGGAGACTTTGTGCTGACAGGCGGCGAGATCGCGGCTATGGCGCTTGTGGACTGCGTGGCGCGGCTGCTGCCCGGAGTGCTTAAGTCTGAGGAGGCGTTTTCCGAGGAGTCGCACTACGGAGGGCTGCTCGAGTTCCCGCAGTACACCCGGCCCGAGATCTGGCATGACAAGCGCGTGCCCGAGATTCTGCTCAGCGGCCACCACAAAAACATCGCGGAGTGGAAGCGCGAACAGGCGATAAGGACCACATTCAAAAAGCGCCGAGGCATGCTGAGCCGCGCGAACCTGACCGACGCCGAAAAACAACTGGTGGAAAAACTGAAAAAAGAGTGATAAATATAATGTTCCGAATGCCCATGTTGTGTAACAGATTTTTAACTTGAAAAAATTGTAAAATGGTGGTATTATATTTGTGGCAGTAAAACTGCAAGTGCGGAATATTTCGTGCGGAGAAACACTCCTGCGTAAATAAAATATGCCGAAGTAAAAGCAGAGATAAAGACGTAAGGACGGTTGGCCGCTTCATTCCTTTCTAAACACTTACATCGTGTTTAAGACATAAAGAAAGGAGTGATGCCGTGATGAAAAAATATTTTTTCAGAGTTTTAGTTGCATTGCTTGTAATAATCGTAATTTTTGCGATTTTTGCGCAGTCTGTGCAATAAAAAACAACCGATCCTAAGTTTGGACGCCAAGGATCGGTTTGTTAATTAAACTTTCCTGAAGCGACTGACCGTTTTTACGCTCTGCCGTTTCTCTTTTATATAATTATATATGATTATTATACTTTTGTCAAGCATTTTTTGCGGTCAAACGATGTCCGCTTTATTGATGTTAATACGGTTCTTTTGTTTATAAGAACCCCAAAAAATAAAAATTTAATAAATTTTCACAAAACAGTTGTTTTTTGTCTTTTAATGTGGTAAAATTATTACTATATAACTATTATTAATCTGAAAAACAGGTGTTATTTTTAACGCCGTGAAAGGTGGTCCAGCGATTATGAAATGCGGAAAATGCGGCGCCGATATCCCCGAGGGCGCTAAGATATGCCCCAAATGCGGCGCGCCCGCGGTGGGCGCGGATGCGGCGGCGAAAAAATCGGGCGACGATTTTGATAAGGAATACTCGAAAATGTTCTCGGGAAGCGCGCCCGAGGAGAATAAATATCAGATAGACGAGGAGCTGCGCAAAAAGCGCGAGGCCCGCTATGACGACAGCTTCGCCAACATGACCGACGACGAGAAAATCAAGGCCCTCGAGGCGGCTCGTCTCGCCAGAAAAGAGAAGCGCGAGCGCAAGCAGCAGAAAAAATCAGAGGGCGGAATATTTTCGTCAATGAAATCGGGAAAATCGGAAAGCGCGGACAAGCGTAAGCCCCGCGCTGAAAGAAGCGAAACCAAACGCGGCTCGGCCGACGCGAAATCCGCCGGAAGCGAAGGAGCGACCAAAGCGCGCGAAAGCGGAGTGGCGAAGAGCCGCCGCAAAAAATTCAAACCGTCGCCAAAGGCCGGCCTGATCGCCGGCGGTATTTTGGCGATTCTGGTTATCGCGGTGGTTATCGCGTCGGTGAACATGGCGACAAAGGTCACGGTCGAGATGCCCGAGACGCCGACGGTCTACGCCAAGGGCAACACTCTTTATTCGGCGTACGACGGCAAGGAACTCGAGATAAGCGGCAGCTTTGTTTCAAGCGAGTACGTTGAGCCGACCGAGCCCACGGCCACCCCGTCAAGAAGAAATGATGACGACGAGGACGAGGAAGCCACGCCCACGCCCGAGCCGGCGTTTGAGCCTCTGCGCGAGAAGGATATAGTGACATACACGGCCGACGGCATAGGCACATATTTTATAGATAACGCGGACTTTAACAACAGCAAAGGCACGCTTAATTACACCCAGAACGGAAAAAGAAAGAGCACGGTCAAGATTGCCGACGACGTGTATGCCAAAGTCCTTGTCTCGGACGACGGAACGGGCGTTATGTATCTGGTCGGCGCCGACAAGTTCGGAAACGGCGGAACTCTTTGGTTCTGGTCGTCGATAACAAAGACTGCGTCGGAGCTGGCGCCCGGAGTCCTGCCCGAGCATTTCGCGTTCGGACAGAACACAAACAGCCTGCTCTATATAAACGAGTATAACAGCGAGTATAACGTTGGCAATCTCCATATGGCGACGGTCGACAAGGGCGTCGTTACGGGAACAAAAGCCGTTGATTCCGATGTTTATGATGTGTTCGGCACAAATCCGAGCGGCAAAGCCGTTGTATACGCCAAGAATTACAACACCGAGAATCAGTGCTTTGACTTGTATCTTGAAAAGGCAGACTCGGACGAAAAGGTCATGATAACAGGCGGCTCGAGGTGCGAGCCCATATTCTGCGCGGCCTCCGACGGAATGTACGCCGGCGGAACCTACGGCGAGGCCGAGGAATACTATCAGTCGCTCTACTACGTCAGCCTGGCGGGCGGCGAAAAGGAGAGACTTTCAAACAGCCTGACCGAGCTGGTTTCGATGAGCTCCGACGAGCAGGCGGTCGTTTTCAGAAAGGCTAACGCAGAGGGCACGGCGTTTGATTATTATTACGCGAATCTCTCGGGCACCGAGGGCCAGATACTGGCGCAGAACATCACCGTGCTTGACGACGAGGACCACAAGAGAGTTGTCCAGTTTGACATAAACGACGACTTCACCAAGGCCGCATTTATTCAAGGCTACGACATCGCGAGAGAGTGCGGAGCGCTGTTCTCCGTCGCGATCACAAACGGAGTTGTGGGCAGCGACACCAAGATCAGTGACACGGCTCATTCCTGCGATATAACACCCGACGGACAGGTCGTCAGATACGCCGACGGTTATGATATCACATGGAACCTTGTGAACCTGAACGCGTGGAGCGGCGAAAAGATCACCGCCCTCGCCGATGAGGTCGGCGCGGGAGCGTTCACGTTTGACAAGAACGGAAATTATACCGTATACGCCAAGAATTACAGCCTTGAGACCAGAACCGGAGACGTGTACTGCGTGAGCAACAAGGGCAAGACCCGCGAGGTCGTTAAGGGAGTAAGCTCATACGGCCTCAAGAATAACGGCGACATAGTTTACTATAACAGCAACGGCGGCAATTCCTCGTTTGAACTGTTCCGCACTCGCGACGACGGCAAAAAGGCGAAGACGGTCGACACGGATGTGACCGAAGTGGTTGTGTATTAATTAAGGCGGTTTATGGAAAAAGGCGTAAATAAAAAAATCGGAATAATGGGCGGAACTTTTGATCCGCCCCATTTCGGACATTTTGTGATAGCCCAGGCGGCTTTTGAGCAGCTGGGTCTTGACAAGGTGGTTTTTATTCCCAACGGCAAGATCGTCTATAAAGACACGCGCGACGAGGCGCGGAGCCGCCACAGATTTAATATGCTCAAAACCGTGATCGAAAGCAATCCGAATTTTGAATTGTCGGACATTGAGATCAGCCGCGCGGGGACCTGCTACACGGCGGACACACTGACGCAGCTCAAGCGCGGGGAGTATAAGGACGCGGAGCTGTATTTTCTGGTGGGCGCCGACTCGCTTGACTATATGGAAAATTGGTACAGACCCGATGTTATTTTCGATCTGTGCACGGTTGCCGCGGCGGAGCGTTCCGGCTTTGACAAAAGCGTTATTGATAAAAAGATCGGCGAGTTGACCGAAGCCTTCGGCGCGAAGATCGAAAAAATCTCGATCCCGCTTATCGGAGTTTCGTCGACCATGCTGAGACAGAAGCTGGCGGCGGGGGAGTCGATCAGATATCTCACGCACGACAGCATAATTGAATATATAAAAAGACACGATCTTTACGGAGGTGGATAAAATGGCGGAAGAACTGAGCGCTATCGGTATTGACGACATCAAGGCGGAGCTGAGAAAGATACTCAGCAAAAGGCGTTACGTGCACTCGCTCGGCGTTGCGGGCGAGGCGGAGAAGCTGGCGCGCAGATACGGCGCCGATCCCGCCAAGGCATATCTGGCGGGACTGGTCCACGACTGCGCCAAAGAATACCCTCCCGAGGAAATGGAAACTATTCTCAAAACCGAGTACGGCGTGGCGGTCGATTCTATGTCGAGGATCATGCCGAAGATACTTCACGGGCCTCTGGGCGCCTGCGACGCGCAGCGCAAGTTCGGGATATACGACCCCGAGATCCTTGACGCGGTGAAGTACCACACCACCGGAAAGGGCGGTATGCGCCTATTGACCAAGATAATTTACATTGCCGATTATATCGAGCCGAACCGCGATTTTGACGGAGTTGAAAAGCTGCGCGAAATGGCGTACGACAATATAGACGAGGCGATCATCCACGGCATCGACGAGACGATAAAGGATCTTATACGGCGCGGTTTGGTTATCCATCCCGACACGATGCACGCCCGCAACGACCTGATTATGAAACGCGAATAAAACGACGCGCCCAAGGAGACGGATTATGAGAAAAAAATCACCTTTTGTCAGAGTATTGTCGGCGGTTGTGCTGATCGCGTTTATCGTAATCGGTTTTTTTGCCGGACGGACGTTTATCGGAGACAACGCGCCGTCGCGTCTGACCGAAGTTACCAATATCTTGGTGGCGGGCGTGGACGTGGACGGCTACAGGACCGACCTTATACTCATGGTCCAGGTGAACACTATCGACAACAAAGTGAGCATTTTGCAGATCCCCCGCGACACGAGGGTGAGCAACAACAGAAACGACAAAAAAATCAACTCGGCCTATTTTTCGGGCATCGACACGCTCAAAAACGAGGTCAGGAGCGTGACCGGACTTTATACCGATTTTTTTGCCACGATAACCTTTGACGCATTCAAGGAGATCGTGGACGCTCTTGGCGGCGTGACTATAGATGTGCCGATCGACATGAACTACCACGACCCCGTGCAGGGTCTCACGATCGAGCTTAACGCCGGACGGCAGAGGCTCAACGGCGAGAAGGCGATGATGTTTATGCGTTTCAGAAAAAATGACGACGGCACGGGTTATCCCATGGGCGACATAGACCGCAACAAGGCTCAGGCGGAGTTTTACTCGGCGGTCATGAAAAAAACCATGAGTCCGATCGGAGTGCTGAAGGCGCCGTTTTTGTACGGCGCGGTGATGGAAAACACCACCACCGACCTCAACAACCGAGAAGTGCGGCAGCTGATGCTCAGGGTGTTTAAGATAGGCAGAAAGAATATCGGCATATACCAGCTTCCCGGAGATTCGGAATACCGCGGCGGAGTCTCGTATTTTATCCGCGACGAGGACGAGACCGAGGAGCTTATAGACGAGAATTTTAAGCATTAAAACGCGCGTGCGCGAATACATAAAATTGAAAGGAGAAGGCTATGGCCAGCAAGAATGAAGTTGTAAACAAAATAGTAAAAATACTCGACAGCAAAAAGGGCCGCGACATCGAGGTTATCGACATATCCGCCCTCACCACCATGACCGAGTATTTTATAATTGTCACAGGCGGCTCCGACACCCAGGTTAAGGCGCTGTGCGACAATCTGGAGGAGGAACTTGAAAAGGACGGCATAACTCCCACAAACAAGGAGGGCTACCGCACCGCTCAGTGGATCCTTCTGGGTTACGACGACGCTGTTGTGCATATTTTCAGAGAGGAAACAAGGGAGTTCTACGGCCTTGAAAGGATCTGGAAGGACGGCGTGAAAGTTGACATCTCGGATTTAATTTCGTAAATTTATAAGAAAAGAGGATTTGATTTTGAAGTACGATTCTAAAACAATTGAGGAAAAATGGCAGAAGATCTGGCAGGAGACCGGAGAGTTCGACATCACCGAGGATACCGACAAACCCAAGTATTACGCGCTTGAAATGTTTCCCTATCCCTCGGGCAATCTGCACATGGGCCATGTGAGAAACTATTCCATCGGCGACGTTGTGGCCAGATACAAAAAAATGCAGGGCTATAACGTGCTGCACCCCATGGGCTGGGACAGCTTCGGACTGCCCGCCGAGAACGCGGCTATCAAGCACGGAGCGGACCCCGCGGATTGGACATGGTCTAACATAGACAACATGAGAAAGCAGCTCAAGCGTCTGGGCTTCAGCTACGATTGGGACCGCGAGGTAGCCACGGCCAAGCCCGACTACTACAAGTTCACCCAGTGGATGTTTGCGCAGCTTTACAAGCACGGCCTGGCGTACAAAAAGAAGTCGTATGTGAACTGGTGCCCGTCCTGCGCGACGGTGCTGGCGAATGAGCAGGTCGTAAACGGCAAGTGCGAGCGCTGCAAGAGCGAGGTGGGCAAAAAAGACCTGGAGCAGTGGTTTTTTAAGATCACCGACTATGCCCAGAGACTGCTTGACGATATAGAAAAGCTGGGCGGCTGGCCGGATAAAGTAAAGTCCATGCAGACCAACTGGATAGGCCGCAGCGAGGGCGCCGAGGTGGACTTTAAGATAGACGGCAGCGATGAGACGCTGACGGTATACACCACAAGGCCCGACACGATATTCGGCGTGAGCTATATGGTTATCGCGCCCGAGCATCCGCTGGTCGAAAAGCTGATAGCGGGAAAAGAGACCGAGGCCGAGTGCCGCGCGTTTATAAAAAAAGTGCAGCATCAGAGCGAGATCATGCGCTCCGCCACCGACACCGAGAAAGAGGGCGTGTTTAGCGGAACGTATCTGATACACCCGTTCACTGGCGACAAGATCCCGCTGTATCTGGCGAACTATGTGCTGCTTGACTACGGCACGGGCATAGTTATGGGCGTTGCCGCTCACGACCAGCGCGATTTCGAGTTTGCCAAAAAGTACGATCTGCCCATAAGGATCGTAATTCAGCCCGAGGGTCAGAACATGAAGTCCGAGGATATGACCGAGGCGTTCGCCGCCGAGGGCATTATGGAAAACTCGGGCGAGTTTAACGGAATGAATAACAAAGACGCCATCAAGGCCATAACCAAATGCCTTGAGGAGCGCGGGATCGGACGAGGCAAGGTCAACTTCCGCTTGAGGGATTGGCTGATCTCCAGACAGCGTTACTGGGGCGCGCCGATACCGATCGTGTACTGCGACAAGTGCGGCGAGGTTCTGGTGCCCGACGATCAGCTTCCGGTCATCCTACCTCAAAACGTCAAGTTTACGGGTCAGGGCCAGTCGCCTCTCAGCGAGTGCGAGGAGTTTGTTCACACCACCTGTCCCAAGTGCGGAGGTCCCGCCAAGCGCGAGACCGACACGATGGACACTTTTGTTTGCTCGTCATGGTACTATCTGAGATACTGCGACCCGCACAATACCGAAATGCCCTTTGACAAGGCCAAGACCGACTACTGGATGAATGTAGACCAGTATATCGGCGGCGTTGAGCACGCCATACTGCATCTGCTCTACGCCAGATTCTTCACCAAGGCGCTGCACGACTTTGGTTATGTGAGCTGCGACGAGCCCTTTGAGAACCTGCTTACGCAGGGCATGGTGCTCAAGGACGGAACCAAGATGTCAAAATCTCTGGGCAATGTCGTGAGCCCCGAGGAGATCGTGGATAAGTACGGCGCCGACACCGCGCGTCTGTTTATCATGTTCGCGGCTCCGCCCGAGCGCGACCTTGACTGGAACGACACCGCGGTCGAGGGCTCATACAGATTTTTGAACCGTGTGTGGAGAGCGGTCGAGGACCTGAAGGACTGCGTGACCGACGAGAAGCCCGACGCCGAAGGCTTAACGGCCGACGAGAAAAAGCTCCGTCTGGCGGTTCACAGCGCGATCAAAAAGGTGACCGCCGATTGCGACAGATTCAGCTTCAACACGGCGATCAGCGCCATTATGGAAATGGTCAACGCGTTGTATTACTATAAAGAGCACACGCCCAAGGAGGGCTTAAACAAGCCCGTTGTTTCCGAGGCTGTCACATCGCTTATCGTTATGCTTTCGCCCTTTGTTCCGCATATCGCGTGCGAGATGTGGGAGATGATCGGCAAGACCTCAAATCTGGCGGTCGAGAAATGGCCCGAGTATGACGAGAAGGCTCTTGTCGTCGACGAGATAGAGATCGTGCTTCAGATCAACGGCAAGATCAGAGACAAAATAATGATCAGCCCCGACCTGACCCGCGAGGAAATGACTGAGCTGGCCATGAGCAACGACCGTATCAAAGAACTGACCGAGGGCAAGCAGATCATAAAGTGCATCGCGGTGCCCAAAAAGCTGATAAACGTGGTCGTTAAATAAATAATGTGAGGAGAACAAGCGCCGGCGCCTTTTGCCGGCGTTTGCGTAAAGGGTTTATGAACAGATTCAGGAAAAGAAAAAAAAGAAGGCGGCGCAAAATTATAGTCATCCTGATCGTTGCCGCGCTGCTGGCAGCTTTTCTGATACCGTATTGTCTGGAGCCGGGCATACCGGTTTTGATGTATCACTGTATCGCCGAGGAGCCGCGTACGGGGGACGAGAATCTATATTGCCGCCCGGCGCAGCTTGAGGAGCAGTTTGACTATTTAAAGCAAAACGGCTACACCACGCTGTTCGCCGATGAATACGAAAAGGCTTATGGCGCGCATAAGCCCGTGATCTTAACGTTTGACGACGGATATGAGGATTGCTACACCGAGCTTTACCCGCTGCTTAAAAAATACGACTTCAAAGCCACGATCTTTATGGTGGGAGAATATATCGACAAAGCGGGATATCTTTCGTCGAAGCAGATAAGGGAGATGGCGCAGAGCGGATATGTGAGCGTGCAGAGCCACACCGCTCACCACGTTGATCTTGCGTCGATGAGCGGCGACGAGCTTGACAGCGAGTTCAGGGAATCCTGCGCGAACTTAGCAAAGGCGACGGGGAAAAACGTCACCGCTATCTCTTATCCCGGCGGATATTTTAACGACGAGGTGCTTAGCCAAACAAAGAGATATTTTACATACGGCTATGCCATTGACACGAATAAATATTCAAAAAGCAACCACTATGAGATATCAAGGGGCGGAGTTTTCCGCAACACCACCCTTGAGGCCTATAAGCGCGCGATCGAGACCTATTCCCAAAGCCGCATAGTTCGCGATTGGCTGAAGCTGTATTACAAGATATTTGATTAAATTAAAAAACGGGCGGATAATATCCGCCCCTACAGGTGCCTGAAATATATCGGATTGCCTCGAACGCAGAGTCAAGCTCGCCCCTTGGGGAGAGCTGTCAACGTAGGGACTAGGAAATAGGGACTAGAGACTAGGAATATCTCACGGTTTATATTAGGCTCTCCCCAAGGGGCGAGGCAAACAGATTTAAAACGCTTAAAAGCGCCTCCGCCGAGAGGCGGAAGCGCTTTTGATACAGGCCGTTTGAGGGGCACATATTTGTTTGGTAATTGTTTTGTAAAGGAGAAAGTGTATAATAATACATTTGTCGGCTCTGTTTAGCGGTATACAGAACCTCTCTAAAAAAACCCCAAACGGCCAAAACAAAAGGCGCTCACCAATAAAGGTGAGCGCCTTTGCTCATGAAATTATTATACAACCTTTAAAACGATTTGTCAACCTAATTCAATCGAATATTTAACAAATATTTTGTGCCCGTGACATTTTTATTAGTCAAATTTCCGATTTTGTCGCTCTTGCTAAGCGCTCATACGCTCGAATTTTTGCTTCACGCCCTCGATCTTCGACTGCTCGGCCTGCTCGGAGGGGTACCAGCCCTTTTCGGCCATTCTTTTGTAGATAGTGTCCTGAGTCGCCAGCGAGCTGTTGAGCGCGGTGCAGAACGCTTTGTGCACGTCCTCGGTCGACGACTCGATCGTTCCGTGCATAAACAGGTCGCACACGCCCTTTTCAAGCTGCAAAATGTTTTCCATCAGGTCTTTGTCGCTCATGTTGTTTTGTGTAGATTCGCTCATAAAATTCACTCCTTTTTAAAATTTGTCTCATCAGCCCAGAAGTCCGTAAAAGTTTTGAAAAGTCTCTCTGTGTTGGTCCACCAGTTTGTTTACGTAGCTTTTAAGCTCGGGGTCGCTGATCTGTCCCGCGAGCGCGCGGCAGTTTGTCTCGAAAAATTTTTCGTGGCCGAGCGCGTCCTCAACGTAAAGCAGTTCTTTTGTCGTCATATTATCACCTCCGAATACAGTTTTTCCCAAACGATAAAAAATATCCCGCAAATTTAAAAATAGTTTACGTTTATGTGACAAATCAATTAACATCTTTACAAATTTAATCTTATAATATATAATGTTTGTGTTAAAATACGGTTAGTAAATACCGACAGGGAGAGGATATATATGCGTTGTATGTATTGCGGCTCGCGTGACAGCAAGGTCGTGGATTCGCGTTCGACCGACGACGGCACAGCCATAAGACGCAGGCGCGAGTGCTTAAACTGCGGCAAGCGTTTCACCACATACGAGAAGGTGGAAAGCGTTCCGATAATCGTTGTGAAAAAAGACAAATCAAGACAGAGCTTTGACAGAGACAAGTTGGAGCGGGGAATACTGAGCGCGTGCGCCAGCCGACCCGTGCCGATGCAGACCGTTGACGCCATGGTGAGCGAGATCGAGAGCAGGCTCCACAACTCGCTTCAGCGCGAGGTGTCGAGCGAAAAGATAGGCGAGATGGTTATGGAAATGCTGCGCGATATCGACGAGGTGGCGTATGTGCGCTTCGCGTCGGTTTACAAACAGTTTAAAGACATAGAAACGTTCCAGGAGGAGCTGAAAAAACTGACAGAAAAGCGCGGATAAAAAGGATTTTTTCAAAAAATTCCTTTAAAACCCTTGACAAATCAGGGGTTTTGTGGTAACATAAATATGTTGTATGTAGAATATAGGCTAAAGAGTGAGGGAGACCTCACTCTTTAGTATTGAAAGGTTGGTATTATGCAGCTGAGCAAAACCGAAAAAATTGTATATGACCTGGCGCTAAAGCCCGCCGCGGACAGCGGTCTTGAGGTCTATGATGTGGAGTTCGCCAAGGAGGGAGGCGCCCGCTTTTTGAGAATATTTCTGGATAAGCCGGGCGGGATAAGCATCGACGAGTGCGAGGATTATTCGCGGATGATCGGCGAGATCCTCGATAAGCGTGACCCGATACCGCAGAATTATTATCTTGAGGTGTCGTCTCCGGGCATTGAGCGGCGGCTGCGCCACAGAGAGCATTTTGAAAAGGCGGTCGGCGAGATAATCGACATTCATTTGTACAAGGCGTTAAACGGGAGCAAGCTGCTCACCGGAATGCTGGTTTCGATAGATGATGAAAATAATTTAACCGTTGACATAGGCGGTGAGAACATAACGATACCGAGAGCGGACGCGGCGAGAGCCAATATTCACTTTGATTTTTAGGCGTCTTTGCCGCCCGCGCAAAACTAAATAAAGAGAGGATGTTTCAGAAAAATGAGTTCAGAGCTTTTTAACTTATTGGATGAGATCGAGGAGGAAAAAGGCATAAGCAAGGACATTGTGCTTGACGCTCTGTCCAGCGCGCTGATTTCCGCCTACAAAAAGAATTTCGGAGCGGTCTCGGATATAAACGTGAAGTATTCCGAGGACGGCGACATAAAGATCTACGCGAGAAAGACGGTTGTGGAGGAAGTTGAGGACAGAGAGACAGAGATCTCGGTGTTCGACGCCCGCGACATAAAGCCCGAGTATGAGGTGGGCGATATTGTGGAGTTCGAGGTAACTCCCTCGTCGTTCGGCAGGATCGCGGCGCAGACCGCGCGGCAGGTCGTTTTCCAGAGAATACGCGAGGCCGAGAGAGAAAAAATGGTCGACGAGTACAGCGGACGCGAAAACAACATCGCCAACGCGATCGTCAGAAAGATCGACCGCAGAAACGTTATGCTGGATATCGACGGCACCGAGTCGGTGCTGATGACAAACGAGCAGGTAAAGCACGACAACTACAAGGTAGGCGAGCGCTACAAGGTATTCGTCGTGGAGATAGCCGACAGCGTGAAGGGCGCTCATCTGGTCGTTTCGCGCTCGCATCCCGGACTGGTAAGATGTCTTTTTGAGCTCGAGGTCCCGGAGATAGCCCAGGGCATTATCGAGTTCAAGGGAATCTCCCGCGAGGCGGGCTCCAGGTCAAAGATCGCGGTGGCGTCCACGGTCAATAACGTCGACCCGGTGGGCACCTGCATAGGTCCCAAGGGCATGAGAGTTCAGAACGTTATCGACGAGCTGCGCGGCGAGAAAATAGACATAATCAGATACAGTGACGATCCCGCGGTGTTTGTTTCAAACGCGCTGAGCCCGGCCGAGGTCGTTTCGATAAGCGTTTTGCCCGATGAGAAGATGTGCAAGGTAGTGGTTCCCGAGAGCCAGCTCTCGCTCGCCATCGGCCGCGAGGGTCAGAACGTTCGTCTGGCGGCGCGTCTCACCGGCTGGAAGATAGATCTCAGCTCCCTGCCCGACGATCAGATCGGCGAGGAGGGCGAAAATAACAGCTCGTCCGAGGAGGACATGGAAAGCGAGGTCGCCGAGATACTCGGCAGAGATCAATAATGCCGATCAGAATGTGCGCGGCGTGCAGAGGCCGATTTGAAAAGCGGGAGCTTATCCGCATTGTGGAAACCTCGGACGGCGGCATCCGCGTGGACAAAGCGCAGAAGGCGCAGCGCCGCGGGCTGTATATATGCGGCGGCTGCCTGCCCGACGCCCAAAGAAAAAAAGTCCTTGAGCGGAATTTTCGGCGTAAGATCGAGCCCGAGGTATACGAAAGACTGAGAGCGGAGGCGGCCGACAATGGATAATAACGAGGCGCGCGAACTTAAAAATCTGCTGGGTTTCGTGGGGCTCTGCGTGAGAGCCGGAAAACTGGCGGCCGGAGACGGAAGGACCGCCGAGGCCGTGAGAAGAAACAAGGCGCATTTGGTATTGATGAGCGACGACGCCTCGGAAAATACCGTTAAAAAATACAGGAATATGTGCGAGAGCAGGGGGATCCCGATTATCACTCTTTGCGGGCGCGGCAGATTCGGGGCCGCGATTGGCAGAGAATACGCGGTAACGGCCGCGGTGACCGATAAAGGGTTCGCGGATCGCATAACAGAGTTAGCAGAAAGGGTTGATGTAAATAATGGAAAAAATACGAGCTTATGAGTTATCCAAGATCTTCGGTTTTCCGAGCAAGGATATCGTGAAAATACTGCACGATTACGGCGTTTCGACCAAGAATCACATGAGCGCCTTAAACGAGTATGAGCTGGACGTGATTTTTGAGTATCTCACCCAGAAAAATATGGCGAAGAACTTCTCGGTTATAGAGAAGAAGGTTAAGAAAGAACAGCCTCTGCGCAAAAAGCAGGATAAAGGCGAGACTCAGGAGGTCGAGCGCGACTTCGCGCCCATGACCGAGATCGAGATCGGCAGAAAAACCAGAACGGTTGACACCAGAGTCAACAACGTCGATCTTGACCGCATAGACGACGAGAAGATAGAGGAGCTCATACCCGAAAACGTCAAGCAGGGCGACAAGAAGCAGAAGATAAACCAGAAAAAGAAACAGCAGCAGCGCCAGCAGCACAGCACAAAGCAGAGGCGAAAGCCCGAAAACGTTTTCAAAAAAATCGAAAAGAAAAAGAAAAAAGAAGAGCCGATCCATGTTCTCATACCCAACGAGATCACCGCGGGCGAGCTTGCGAGCAGAATGAAAAAATCTCCCGCCGAGATCATCAAAAAGCTGATGCTTTTGGGAATCATGGCGACAGTCAATGAGACGATCGACTTTGACACCGCCTCGCTCATAGTTGAGGAAATGGGCGGAACCTACGAAAAAGAAATAATTCTCACCGAAGAGGAAAAACTATTTGATGACTTCGAGGATTCACCCGAGCAGCTGAAGCCGCGCTCTCCGGTCGTTGTGGTTATGGGCCACGTCGACCACGGAAAGACGTCGCTGCTCGACGCCATAAGGCACACCAACGTGACCGAGGGCGAGTTCGGCGGAATCACGCAGCATATCGGCGCTCATCGCGTTCGCGTGGGCGACAAGAAGATAACCTTCCTCGACACGCCGGGACACGAGGCCTTCACCGCGATGCGCGCGAGAGGCGCGCTGGTGACCGATATAGCCATATTGGTCGTGGCTGCCGACGACGGAATCATGCCTCAGACGGTCGAGGCGATAAACCACGCGAAAGCCGCGAATGTCTCGATAATCGTGGCGATAAACAAAATAGATAAAGAAGGCGCCAACCCCGAGCGCGTGAAGCAGGAGCTTATGGAGCACAACCTGGTTCCCGAGGAATGGGGCGGCGACACGATCTGCGTCGAGATTTCGGCAAAGAAAAAGCAGAACATCAAGCAGCTGCTTGAGATGGTGCTGCTGGTGGCCGAGATGAAGGAGCTTAAAGCAAACCCGGACAGAAAGGCCAAGGGCACGGTAATAGAATCGCAGCTCGACAAGGGCCGCGGCTCGGTGGCGACCGTTCTGGTACAGAACGGAACTTTGCGTGTGGGCGATCTGGTGGTCGCCGGAACCGCTATGGGCAGAGTGCGCGCCATGAACAACGACAAGGGCAAGTCGGTCAAAAAGGCAGGCCCCTCGATACCGGTCGAGATACTGGGCCTTTCCGAGGTCCCCGAGGGCGGCGACGAGTTCTATGTCGTAAACGACGAGAGACGCGCCCGTGCGGTCGTTGAGAACCGAAAGTTCAAGGAGAAACAGGAGCGTCTGACGGCGAACACCGCTATCTCGCTCGACAACCTGTTTGAGCATATCGAGGCGGGCAAGATGAAGGAGCTCAACATAATCGTCAAGGCCGATGTTCAGGGCAGCGTGGAGGCGGTCAAGCAGTCGCTTGAGAGAATATCAAACGACGAGGTGCGCGTCTCGGTTATCCACGGCGCTGTTGGCGCCATAACCGAGTCCGACGTTATGCTCGCCAGCGCGTCAAACGCGATAATTGTCGGCTTCAATGTCCGTCCCACGGCGGGCGCCAGCGCCGCGGCCGAGGATTCGGATGTCGATCTGCGCATGTACCGCGTTATCTACGACGCGATAGAGGATATAGAAAAGGCCATGAAAGGTATGCTTGAGCCAACGTTCCGCGAGGAGATCACCGGACACGTGGAGATCAGGACCACCTTCAAGGTCTCGGGCGTGGGCACGATCGGCGGCGCCTACGTCACCGACGGAAAGATCAGACGCGACAGCCTTGTGCGCGTGGTGCGCGACGGAATCGTTATCCACGAGGGCGAGCTCGCGTCGCTCAAGAGATTCAAGGACGACGTCCGCGAGGTAAACGCCGGTTACGAGTGCGGTCTCAGCATCAGCAATTATAACGACATCAAGGACGGAGACGTTATTGAGGCGTATATTATGGCGCAGGTGGAACCCGAGTAAATTAACCGGAGGAAAATATATGGCAAATTACAGCAGAACCGACAGGGTCTCCGAGGAGATAAAAAGAGAGCTTTCGGCGATAATACGCGAGCTCAAAGACCCGAGGATACCGCAGATGATATCGGTGGTATCGGTGCGGGTGACTAAAGACTTAAAGTACGCGAAAGCGGGCATCAGCGTTATGGGCGATGAAAAAGTCAAAAAAGACGCGTTCGCGGCGCTCAAAAGCGCGGGGGGCTATATCAGAAAAGAGATCAGCCGCCGCGTCAATCTGCGGCAGACTCCCGAGTTCACCTTTGTGGAGGATGACAGCATAGAGTACGGCGCTCATATCAGCCGCCTTCTGCGGGACCTGTAAACCGATTTGAGAGGTAGTTAAATGTTTAAACAGCTTATACCGATTTTAGAAAATTCATCCAAGGTGGGTATGTTCGTGCATACCCACCCGGACGGCGACGCGATGGGCAGCGCGTACGCGCTCAGTCTCGCGCTCAACCGCATGGGCAAGCGGACTCGGGTTTTTCTGCCCGAGCTGCCCGACGCTCAGGCGAGCGCGCTGGTTGTCAGAGGCGATGACACTTCGCTTGAGATCGAGGACTGCGACCTTTTGGTGGCGCTTGACTGCGCCGATTCCCAAAGGCTTGATGTTTTTAAGGACGCGTTTTTGAGCCACCCCAACACTGCCGCGATAGATCACCATATCACGCATAAGATATTCGCCAGCAGCTGCACGGTGTTCACCGCGATATCCTCGACCTGCGAGCTGATATATATGCTGCTTCGGGAGATGGGAACGGAGATAACCCGCGACATCGCGACGAATATCTATATCGGCCTTGTGACCGACACGGGGAATTTCAAATACACCAATGTGACGGGCAATACCTTGAGGACGGCCGCCGCGCTGATAGATGTGGGAATAGACTTCGCGCGAATGTCGCGGGAGCTGTTCACGACCAAGTCGATCGGATATTACAATCTGATGCGCACCGCGCTTGAGAAGCTAAAAATCATCTGCGGGGGCAGAGCCGCGGTGGTTTATATTTCGGACGAGGATCTCTCGCGCGCGGGCATAACCGAGTCGGAGACCAACGGGATCGTGACTATCCCGGGCAGCGTTGAGGGCATCGAAGTCGGAGTGTACATAAGGCGGCGCAAGGGCGGAGAATACAAAATCAGCCTGCGCTCGAATGAATATGTTGACGTGGCGGAGCTTGCGGCCGTGTTCGGCGGCGGCGGACATCATCACGCCAGCGGCTACAGCGTGTTTGACAAGAGCGTTGACGAGATCGTGCAAGAGCTTTCAAAGGAACTTGATAAAAGATGGCGCAGCTGAGCGGAATAATAAACGTGTATAAGCCGCCCGGCATGACTTCCCACGATGTGGTGAACCGTCTCAGGCGGCTGCTTTGCACGAGAAAAATCGGCCACACGGGCACCCTTGACCCTGACGCCGAGGGCGTGCTCCCGATGTGCGTGGGGCGCGCAACCAAAGCCGCCGATATGCTGACCGCCTCCGATAAGGAATATATCGCGCGCGTCACTCTGGGCAGCGCCACCGACACGCAGGATTCCTCGGGTCGGCCGACAAAGACCGCCGACATGAGCGGGTTTGAGCTGACCGAGGACGATATAAAAACTGCGGCGCGAAAATTTATCGGCGATATAAGCCAGGTGCCGCCCATGTATTCGGCGATAAAAGTGGGTGGAAAAAAGCTCTACGAGCTGGCAAGGCAAGGCGTTGAGGTCGAAAGAAAACCCCGGACGGTTCGGATATTCGAAATTGAAATTATAAACTGCGAGCCTAAAGACGGAGTTCGCGAGTTTTCCATGCGGGTATCGTGTTCAAAGGGCACATATATCAGAACGCTCTGCGAGGATATCGGCGATGTTCTTGGGTGTTTCGCCCATATGTCGGGTCTTAAGCGTACAAGAAGCGGCAGATTTGCGGTCGCCGAAAGCTGTACTTTGGACGAGATCGCCGAAATGACAGAGCGCGGCGACATGTCGTTTTTAACGCCGACCGACGCGGTCTTTGAGGAATACAAAGCGGTCGTTCTCGGCGCCAAGGCCGCCGCTATGGTCAGAAACGGCGTCAAAGTTCACGCGCCCGATATCACCGAGGAGGGCGGAATTTACAGAATATACGATGAAAACAATAATTTCCTCACGCTCTCAAAGCGCGAAAATAACAGATTTACGATTTTAAAAACGTTTTACTAAAGGAGTTTATATATGGAATATTACGCTCAGGACGAGTGGTTTAACCGACATGACCTTGACAATTTAAGACTTAAAAACACCGCGGTCGCTCTCGGGGTGTTTGACGCCATGCACCTGGGGCACCTTGAGATAGTCGACACGGTCGTGAAATACGCCCGAGAGAATAATCTCAAGTCCGCGGTGTATATGTTTCGCAACATACCAAAAAGCGTGATAACCAATACCGACATAAAAAACGTGAACCTTTTTAAAAAGCGGCTCAGGATACTATACGATCGTGGCGTCGATATCGTGATCGCCGAGCGGTTCACGCAGGAGTACATGAAAATACCCTACACCGAGTTTGTGGAAAAATATCTTGTGGAAAAGTTCGACGCCAAGTTTGTGTGCGCGGGCTTTAATTACCACTACGGCTTCCGCGGCAAGGGCAACACCGAGAACCTTAAAGAGCTGTGCGGAAAGCACGGCATAAAGGTCCGCATAGCCGAGTGCAAAAGCCTCGACTGCCCGGTGTCAAGCACTTTGATACGCCAGCTGATAGCCTCGGGCGAGATGGAGGAGGCGGCCGTGTATTTGGGCAGGTATTTTTCGGTCACCCGCCGAGTGGAGCGCGGAGCGGGCCTCGGGCACCGCATAGGCTTCCCGACCGCCAACATAAGGCTGCCAGACTTCCACGTGGTACCCAAGTTTGGCGTGTACATAACCCGCGCCAAGGTCGGCGGCATGTGGCACCGAGCGATAACAAACGTGGGCGGCAAGCCCACGGTCGGCACCGACGAGCCCAGCATAGAAACGTATATCTTTGACCACGAGGGCGATCTGTACGGCAAGGAGATAGAGATCGAGTTCCGCAAATTTCTGCGTCCGATCGTCAAGTTCAGCGGCGTCAAGGAGCTTGAGGCTCAGCTTGAGCGCGACAAAAAAGCCGCGCTTGAATATTTCGAGAAAGAAGAGATTTGAATTTGAACAAAACCAATACAAAAAGCTATGAAATGGACATGTGCAGCGGCCCCATACTCAAAAAGATGCTGCTGTATTCCGCGCCCCTTATGGCAAGCGGCGTGCTTCAGCTTATGTTCAATGCGATGGATATCGTGGTGGTGGGCAAATTCGCGGGAGACAATTCTCTGGCGGCGGTGGGCTCCAACACCTCGATTATCGGCCTGATAACCAATTTGTTTATCGGTCTGTCGGTGGCGACCAATGTTATGATAGCCAGATTTTTCGGCTCCAAGGACGTCAAGGCGCTGACAAGAACGGTGCATACCTCGATGCTGCTCAGCCTGCTGAGCGGTATTTTACTTACGGTGATAGGCGTTGGCGGAGCCAAGTGGATACTTGAGCTTATGCAGACTCCCGCCGAGGTGCTGCCTCTGGCGGTGCTCTATCTCAGGATATATTTTCTTGGCATGACCGCCACGATGATATATAACTTCGGCAGCGCCATACTGCGCGGCATAGGCGACACGCGTCGGCCTCTTTATTTTCTTATAACAGCGGGCGTTATAAACGTGGCGCTGAATCTGGTCTTTGTTATCATATTCAAGATGGACGTGGCGGGCGTCGCTCTGGCGACCGTTATCTCTCAGTGCGTTTCGGCGTATATGGTGACCCGCTGTCTGATGCGCGAAAAGGGCGCGATCCGCCTTCACCTCAAAGCTCTCAGGATAGACAAGGATAAGCTTTTGACGATATTCAGGATCGGTCTGCCCGCGGGGTTCCAGGGCATAATGTTCTCGATCTCAAATGTTATTATCCAGTCGTCGGTCAACTCGTTCGGCCCGATAATAATGGCGGGAAACGCCGCGGCGCAGAACCTTGAGTCGTTCGTGTATATAGCGATGAACGCGTTCCATCAGGCTGCCGTCACGTTCACCAGCCAGAACTTCGGCGCCATGAAATGGAAAAGGATAAACAAAACCGTGGTGTACGCCCAGGTCTGCGTGACCGTGGTGGGACTGTTGCTCGGCAATCTTGTCTGCCTGTTCGGAAAGCCGCTTGTCGGAATATACACCTCGAATCCCGAGGTCGTCAGCGCGGGTCTCGACCGCCTGAATATCATAGCCAGGACCCAGGCCACCGCCGGAATGATGGACGTCATGGTGGGCGCGCTGCGCGGAGTGGGCTACTCGCTGATGCCTATGATCGTGTCGCTTATCGGCGTGTGCGGCATCAGGATAATGTGGATATTTACTGTGTTCCGAATGGAGCAATTTCACACGATACAGAATCTGTACATATCATATCCCCTGTCATGGTTCGCGACATTCCTGGTTCACCTGGGCTGCTTCTTGGTCATAAGAACCAGACTCGAAAAACGAATGAAGACCCACGGTCCGGGCATGTAAAAAATTTTTGCAAAATAAATCGGCGGCACGCTTCACGCGTAGCCGCCGTTTATTTTGCGCCGTATTATATATCCGTATCAACACACAAGGTCGGCGAATCCCGTTTGATCGAAAATCGTCTGCACTGTTTCGTTTTGCCCCGTAACGGTCATATTGCCGTTTCCGACCTGCTTGATCATGATGAGCAGAACGCGCAGTCCGGCGGACGAGATATATTCAAGCCCCGACGCGTTGAGCGTGATTTTTTCGGGCTTATCTTCCGCCGCGGCTTTTTCGTAAACCGAGAGAAACTCCGGCGCGGTTATGGAATCAAGCCTGCCACGCAGCGTGATTTTCATTTTGCCGTCGCGCGATTTCGCGTTCACGCCGAAGCTTTTGTTCTCAAAGCCCGCTTCCGATTCTTTGTAATCCTCATCGAGAGTCATTTTCCACACGCAAAACGGCTTTATAGCTTCGGTGAGAGCCGCTTTTGTTTTCTCGGGGAAATTTTTCGTGGTGTTAAGCTCGGGCATATATTTAACAACGGGTATGCGCTCAACCTTAAAGCCCGCCGAATTTAAAAAGTCCGTCAGTTTTTCGACCCCGTTTTGATAGTCAAAGGCGCTGACATTCATAATATTTTTTCCCATGTCAATGTCCGATTTGTTCGAAAACGCTTTTAATGAGCTCATCATAGTTTTCAAGGCATCCGCGCCGATAATCGCCTTCATCGTCGAAAGCGTCAGAGAGCTTGATTCGGGGTCGTAAGTCAGCCAGCAGCCGCCGAATTCCTTTAACACGTTTCTTATGTTCGAGCAAAGCTCGGTGATTTCGGAATCGTTTAAGTACATAATAAGTCCTTCGGTAGTGACGCAGATCTCACCCTCGGCGGAATCGAGGGTGCTTCTGAGTGACGTATAATTTGTAGCGTCGACGCTGCGGTATTCCTTGTTTTTTATTCCGCGCTCCTTGAGCGTATCGTCTATTATGGGAGCGAGCTCGTCAATTACCGCCGGAAGATCGCAGCCTATATAATGAGTGTCCTTAAACATTTCATTGAGAGCGCGCGGAGTATAGCCGCAGGGAATGTCAAGAACAGTGTTTTTCTCCGAGGCCTTTATAAGATTGTTCATGGTCCGGTAGCGCGTTTCGATCACAGCCTTGTTGGCCGTGTCGAACACCGCTTTTTGGTCGTCGCCGCTCTCCATTACGGAACCGACGTCTATGCCGAGCTTTTCCGTAAGCAGACGCGCGTCGCTGTCGCCCGCAAGGCAGATGTTCAAAACAGTCGCCTTCGCCGTGTTGAATACCGGATTTGTCCTTTCTCTCAAATTCTGCTTTTCGTCCATAATAAACTCCTCCTGATATTTTTCGAGACTTAATTTATATAAATATAAGTTTAACATTTTCTTATATTAAATTCAACACCTTGTCATAAAAGTCATTTTTAATGACGTAAACGGCATGAGCGAACATGGCCATCTGCCTCGCCCCTTGGGGAGAGGGAAACGTAGGTACTAGATATTAGTAACTAGGGACTAGGCATCCCTCTCAGTCTGCTTCGCAGACTTGTGATGGATGAACATAGTCCCCACGTTGACAAAACATTGTTTTCGGTGTAATATAATAAAATCGAGGAGATGATTTTATGACACAGGAGAAGATCAAGCGCATTAACGAGCTTGCGAAAAAGGCGAAAAGCCCCGGCGGGCTCACCGAGGCGGAGACAAAAGAAAGAGCCGCGCTGAGAAGCGAATACCTGGCGGACGTCCGCAGGAATCTAAAGGCGCAGCTCGATAATATCGAGATCGTGGACTGAGGCTATTTTTTGAGTATCGGTCGCAGCCGCTTGTATAGAAGGAAAGTGAGCAGCGAGATCACGAGACCCTTTAAAAAATTAAAAGGCACAATAGAGAGGGCGATAAGCTTAAACTCGCTGTCAAATATCGGCGAGATATCGGTGCCCATTTTGATTATGGCGTCAAGCGGGAAGCCCATCGCGTTGATGTAAAACGGGAACACTATGAAATAGTTGGAAAACAGGCTGACTACGCCGAAGCACAGAGTTCCGACGAGCATTCCCAAAAGCGCGGTGCGGCGCGTTTTGTTGCGCTTGTATATTATTCCGGCAGGCAGCGTCAGGCAGCAGCCCAGGATGAAATTCGAGAGCTCGCCGACTCCGGCGGTGGACGTCATAAAGAGGTGGAGCAGGTTTTTGATAAGCTCTACCAAAACGCCCGCGATCGGGCCGAACGCGAAGGCGCAAATCAGCGCGGGAAGCTCGGAAAAGTCGAATTTAACAAAGCTCGGCACGATGGGCAGCGGAAAGTCCAGCATCATAAGCACAAACGAAACCGCTCCGCATACCGCCACCGAGGCGATCATTCTTGTGGTGATTGTTTTATTTGAGTTCATAGCGCGTACTCCTTAATATTTTTGTTTAAAACCGCCCGCAGTGTTTTAGCGGGCGGTTTGTGATTATTCGGTTTGCTCGTCTGAGACGTCGGATTCCGATCCGTCGGCTGCTTCCGTTTCCGCGTCGGCCGCGGCATAGGTTTCGGCCGAGCCGGCGTCCGCCGCCGTCTGCAGAGCCTCGGTCGGAGGAGGAAGCGGCGGATTGGCGCTGTCGAACACTTCCTGAGTTGTGTTGCCCTCGTCGTCGGTCACGGTTTTTGTCGCCACAATGTTATTGCCATCGTTCACAACGTCTATTTTTTCATCGGGGAGCGATACTCTCGAGCCTACTATGCTTACCGAAAGCGTGCCGCCGCCCGCCGACACGAATATCCTTATGGGATATTCGGTGCTGTTTTCGAATATAAACTCGGGACCGCCCCACGATACGGTCGCGTCCATGCCCTTTGGTACGTATGTCACGTCCTTTGAATGGGAAGTGCGCTCGATAACGTCAAGTCCCGCTCTGTTTACTGCGCAGTATATCGTGGATGAAACCTGGCATATTCCGCCGCCGTAATCGGTCTCGCTGACGGTTTCGCCGCCCTTTACAACGTAAACCGGAGCGGGCAGATATCCTCGGCCGGGCGTTCTCTCGCCAACGACCTTGTTGAAGTCGAACCTCTCGCCCGGAAGCAGCTCAAGTCCGCTTATCGTGTTCGAGCTTAATGAGATATTGTTTGACCTCGAGGCGCTGCTGCCGCCGTATGATGTGGTGTAGGTTCCAAGCGTGTCCTCGTACATTATGCTCTGCAGAAACGCGGTGTCCGCCGCGGGCTGAACCAGCTGGACCGGAACGCTGTACTCGATCTCGGATTGGTTGACCGCCTTCTCGATCTCGGCCTTGCTCACAACTATCTGCGGCTTTGAGGGCACAACATATACCTTGTTGTTCTCGTCTTTAGCGTATGACGCGTTCACCGCCGGAGATGTGATGTAATTATAGAACGCGTCCAAATCGAGCGGCTCCGCGTCCGTTATCAGCGGCTCGAATGTAACGTCGCCGAAATTAAACGTGCATATCTGATCAAGAACGCTGCTTACAGCCGCGTTCATGTCGACTTTAACGCCCTGCTGGGGTTTCGCGATAATGATGTTGTCACCGTCGCCCAATCTGTAGGTATAGCCCAGAGGATCCTTTTCGTATGGCGAGCACAAATCGCTTATGGCGCCCGTCAGGGCCTGCTCGTCGTACGAAACCGCGGGAGTCAGCTCGGTCTTTGAGAAAAGATCGACTGTGAAATTTTTGAGCTTGCTGATAAATCCGGGCTCCTCGCGTCCCGCGTTATACGCATCGCTTGCCATCTTCTCGGGTTCAAACACCATCGAAAGATTGTTGATGTTTATCGTCGAGCTTGAGTCCATACAATGGAAGTTGATGGTTTTGTCGGCGATTTTGTCCTGACTGTATGCGGAGCTTAGCGCTTCCGCCGCGTCCGTCTGGGTCATGCCGCCGACTTCAACATTGTCGATATAAGTGTGCGGCATTATCTTGTCGTACGCGTTCACATACGCGCCGTAGCCTATGGCGGCGACCGCTATGATCCCCGCCGCGCACCCCGCTATTATGGCCGGCATATGTGATTTTTTACTCTTTTTGCCCGATCTTGTTTTTTTGGGAGCCTTTTTTTCGATTTTAGCGGCGGATTGCGCGGCCCTTTCCGCGCGGCTCCGCGTATCGCCGCTTTTTATTTCCTCTTTGATATCATCTCCGATATCTTTTGAAACAGTGTTTTCACTGTCTGACATTTACTCTCACCCCGCCTATAAAATCATTCAATTTATATTCTCTCACAAAATTCGACAAAAATCAATCTTTATTTCGAATTTAAATAAATTGTTATAAAAATTTAATATTAGACAAATTTTTATATTTGTTCGCAGTGCGCTCAATTATCGGCCGCTTAAAAGGCTTATCACAAACTGAGCCGCGGTCCTGCCCGAAAAACCGTTGTACTGTACCTGCCACGTCAGCGCCCGCGCTCTGATCTCGTCGGTCATCTCGATATTGTGCCGCGCCAGCATGTCGCGCACGATCAGCAAATACTCCTTTTGAGTGGGGGTCAGGAAGCTCAGATTGATCCCGAACCGCTCCGAGAGGGATTTGCGCTCGCTGATGGCTTCGCTTCTGTGTATCTCGTCTCCGCCCTCGCGGTCCGACCAGGTCTCTTTTATCAGTCTGCGCCTGTTGGACGTGGCATATATCAGGATGTTTTTGCCCCTCGCCTCGGTCTGGCCGTCCAGAGCTACTTTAAGCTCCTTGTATCCCGGGTCGTCGGGCTCGAAAGATAAATCGTCTATAAAAACAATATATTTCAGCATATCATTGTTTATGCTGTCAAGAACCCGTCCCAGACGGCTCAGATCGGATTTTTTCAGTTCGACCAGCCTGAGGCCCCTGTCCTTGAACATATTGAGGCAGGCCTTAACGCAGGATGACTTGCCGGTGCCGCTGCTGCCCGTGAGCAGCACGTCATTGGCGGGCAGACCGTCCACAAAGCTCTCGGTGTTTTCGATAAGAACTTTTTTCTGATGCTCGAGCCCCACAAGATCATCAAAGGTGATCGGGTCGGCGTTCAGTATGCCGCGGAGCCTGCCGTTTTCCCATTTGAGCGCGGCGTATGCCGAGGTTCTGCCGGTGCCGAATATCTCGGCGTGGGCCAGCATGGCGCCCATAAGCGCCTCCTTTGACGAGGCGTTCATCATTCCGAGCAGCGAGTGGGCGTATCCGCCGGGGCCCGCCGCGATCGGCGGCGTGTTTATAGACGAGAACGGGACCAAGCCCCTCTCGCGGCACAAGGCGTCCCAATCGGGGGTCAGCAGTTCCTCGAAAACCGCCGCGGTGTCTCGCCTCAGAAAGGCGCGGACGGTCTCGGGATCGGGCAGATCGTCGCTCTCAAGCATGGCGCGCAGCGCGTATTCCTTGACGATCGAGCCTTCCGTCAGGCGCTCGCCCGAAAATTTTATCAGGCGCCGAACCGCCTTGTAATACGCGTCCTCGTCTCCCCGTTTTTTGAATTTAAGGAGCGCGCGTATCGTTTTGTCTTTGTTTAATTCGCTGAAAATAAATAAGTTCATATATCTTTCCTCTTTTTAATTTGAAATTATCTCGATCGCCTTTTCGGCGTTCAGTTTGGCGAGCTTAGCCAGCTCGGCGGTCGATTTTTTCAGCTCCGCGCTGATCGAATCGCGGCTGAGCATAACTCTGTCGATCATGCGGTCAAGCTCCGCGGAATTCAGGTTTTCCACCGCAAGCTCGTCGCTTCGGCCGATATATCCGATGATCGCGCTGACCTTCGGGTCATAGATAAGGCCGATTATCGGGGTCGCCACCGAGGCGGCGTATATAAGCATATGGAGCCTCATTCCGATAACGAGCCGCGAGCGCTTCGCTATCCCAAGTATTTCGGCGGGAGTCAGGTTTTCGGGAGCCGCCAATCCGCAGGGTCCCGAAAGCTTCGCCGCTCTTTTGCTTATTTCGGTGTCCTTTGGGCACTGCATGGGAACGAAAAGAGTTCTGAGCCCGTATTTTTTATAAATATATTTCGCCGATTCCGCGATCTCGCTCTCGAAGTTCTCGCCGAGCGTTTTCCACGGCCTGATAGAAACGCAGACGAAATCCTCGCCCGGGCTTATGCCGCATTTTGAAAGTATCTCGTCGGCCGCCTCGTCGGAGCAGGGGCTCAGCGTGAACGCGGGGTCGGCCGTGACCCGTATGTTCGGGTTGTCGACGCCGATTTTTTTTAGCTCGTCCAATGATGATTTTTCCCTTAGAGTTATAAGGTCGGCCTTGCCGAGAGCGTGGCGTATCTTCGGGTAGTTGCGGCGGTTCAGTATCGGGCCTATGCCGTTGGCGTAGAGCATGACGCGTGTGCCTAGCCTAGCCGCGGTTTCGATTATAAACAGGTAGTACGCCAGAGATTTGTCGCTGGTGATGTCCTGGATAAGGCTTCCGCCGCCGCTGATCAAGAGCTTGGTTTTTTTCAGATTGCGCCTTAGCGCGGCGACGTTAAAGCGATGTTCCGAGTCGACCCCGAACAGCGCCGAGGTCTCCTTCGGGTTGTTTGAGAGAACCAAAATTTTTATGTCGGGCCTGAGTTCTCTCAGGTTGCTTATTATCGCCTTTAATATTGAGTCGTCGCCGCTGTTGTCAAAACCGTAATAGCCCGAGATCATAACGTCGTATTCGCGGTTTTTTTGCGGAGGCGGCGGATACTCGGCCGCGCAGTCAAAGTCGCTGACAGACACGTCGTTTATACCCTCGTTTTTTATCACGCTTATATACATTTTCATGGCGTCGTCCGCCATTGTCTCTATCGAGTAGTATTTTTCGACCACCTCTTTGGCGTAGGAGCCCAGAGCTTCACGCTCGGCCGCGCTCATTTTCATCAGCTCGGTTATGTCGCGCAGCAGCTTCTCCTCGGTGGTGCCGCCGCAGCCGCGGCAGCAGAAATTTGTGTCGATCGAGATTTTGAGTTTATCCTGCGAAAAGATGCCGATATAGCCCTCGTTTCCCGCGATTATCGACGGTTTTTCCGCCGCCATCGCCTCAAGAGCCGCGCGGCTCACGCCCACGAAGATCTCGCCGCTCGCCACCAGCTTGTTTATGTCGGTGCGGCTGCCGGTGTATTTGATCAATGATTTTTTCAGACGGTCGTTTACCGCGTCGGCCTCGTCGCGCACGGCTTTGAAGTCTCCGCCGCCGCCCACGATCAGTATCTCGAGATCATTGATCTCGCGGTCAAGCTTTTCGGCGATAGCGATAAGCTTGTGCGCTGCCAGGCTCCGATCCGCGTCCATGCGGCTGACATAAACGATGCGCCGCTTTTCGGGTCTTAGGCCGAACTCCCGAGCCATATCCGAATAATCGGTGTTTTTTGAAAATTTCGCCGTGTCGATGCCGTTTATGGTGACCCTGATGTTTTCGGGCTTTATGCCGTAGTTGTCGATCAGATATTTTTTTATATCGTCGCTCACCGCCAGAGAGCGGTCGCCCCATTTGCTTATATATTTATAAGGAAATCTCAGACTGAAAACCCAGTGCGCCGTTGTGACAAACCTGAAATTGACCGATCTTCTGATCATGTTCAGTATAAAGCAGGGGATCCTGGCGTGGCCGTGTACCACGTCGAAACTCTCCCGCTTGATCAGTTTTTTCAGAATATTGTATGAGGTCATAACGTCGGAGGGATTTTTTTCCGACATGGGCACATAGATATGATTGACGCCCGCCTCGCGGAGCTCGCTTTCATACGCGCCGCCGGCCGATGCAACCCAGACATCGACGCCCCGCCTTTTGAGAGCCTTTGAAAGCTCAACGATATGGGTCTCGGCGCCGCCGATATCCAGCTTCATTGTCGCCATCAGAACCTTCATATGAAATACCTTTTCCTTTCTTTTTCACACAATTTATTTAATTTTAAATCAGTTTTTGTAAAATTGCAAGACCTATGTGAATTTTTTTGTAAAAAAATCAGACTTAATTATTGCAAATATAAAATTAATATGTTATAATAATTCCGTTTGTTACAAAAAGGACATTTGTCAGAAAAATTTTTCAAGAACCGGTAATATTATGTGTGAAAGTAAAAGTTTTAAGAGGGTGAATGGATGTTAAGCAAAACAATAAAAACGCTGTGCGCCGCAGCGGTCTTTATTATATGCGCGGCGGTCGGATTTTCGGCTTTCGCGGATGAATCGGTTACGGTTCGGCTCGACGGGGGCAAAATTGATTTTGACACCGCGCCGCAGCTTGTGAACGACCGCACGTTTGTGCCTATGAGAGCCATATTCGAGGCGTACGGCGCGGTGATATATTGGAACGACAGCGAAAAGTCCGTCACGTCAAAGTATAACGGCGTTGAGATATATTTAAAGATCGGCGATGAGGAAATGCTGGTAAACGGCGAGAGCGTAAGTCTTGACGCGGCGCCGTTTATCGCGGACGACAGAACGCTCGTGCCGGTGCGCGCCATATCCGAGGCGTTCGGCAGCCGCGTTGAGTGGGACGAGGATGAGAGAGTTGTTTCGATCATTTCGCCCGTTGAGGAAAACAGTGTGCTGAATGACGTTGTTATCAATAATGATTACAGATACACGGGCTATGACGGAGAGTATAACGGGGTTTCGATTTTCGACAACTACGGCACCGACTTTTTCGGAATGGAGCTTCTGGCCATCACCCCGTGGCGCGGAGAGCAGTACGCGGAGATAGTGAACGGAATGGCCGAGGATCTGCCCGATGTGCGGGTGTTCTGCGGAGTGCCTCCCACGGCCGCGGAATTTTACGCCACCGATACATACAAGACGAATTACAAGTCGTCGATAGCTCATATATACAACAAACTGAGCGACAGGGTCACGCCTCTGAATCTGGAGGGCGCGATGAACACCAATCTGGGCAATTATCTGTATTTCAGGACCGACCATCACTGGACCCACTTCGGCGCGTACTGCGCTTACCTTGAGTTTTGTGACAAGGCGGGAGCGCCTTTTCCGAGCCTTGACGATTTTGAGGTCACGGTCAAGGATGAGTATCTGGGCTCTTGGAGCAAGGCCACCGAGGGCACGCGCGGACACAATCTGCTCGGCCTGAAGCCCGACGAGATGATATTGTATGAGCCTATCGTCAATTATTCGGGCATGTCGTATCATGATATGGCGTTTGAAAAACCGATCAAGGAAATGGTGCTGCTCAACGAAAATTTTGACGATTACAACGTGTTCCTTGAGGGCGATTATCCGCTTGAGCATTTTCATACCGACACGGACAACGGAAAGTCGATATGCGTGATCAAAGAGTCTTACGGAAACGCGTTCTCAACATGGCTGGTGAACAGCTATGAGGATATATACGTTGTTGACTACCGTCAGTTTAACGGCCACGGCGACACGGACGACATGTTCACGGTCAAGGATTTTTATAATCTGCATCCGTTTGACGATTTGCTGATCTTAAGCTATCCTTACACGATCCTGGCCGATGATCTGCGTCAGATGCTGGGCGAGATGTGGCGGGAGGGATACGAAAATCCCGAGCGGGTAACCGAGTATGTTCCGGATAAGATATACGGTGCAGAAAACGAGTCCGAACCCGAGAGCGAATCAGAGGATGAGCCCTTGCCCACCTTGGTTCCGGAGCCTCAGTCGGACGGCCTGATATTTTAAAAGTTTATATAAATTTTAAATCGCCGCGCGTTGGCGCGGAGCCTATAATTATTTCAGTAAAAGGAGTAGAGTACATTGTATTTGGCGTATTTGATAGCGGTATTGTTTATCTTGCTTTTTGCCGCTGTGCAGAAATTTGTTAATCCGAACCGGCTTGCTCCGGCGCTTCCGGAACTCGAGCCGGAACCCGAGCACAAAAGCGGAAAAAAGAAAAAAGGGAAAAAAGTTGAAAAAGCAGAAAACAACGCGGAAGAAACCCGCAAGATCCCTAAGTTTTCACTCAAGAAAAACGAGATCCCGACTCGCTTTTTCGTGATCGCGGCGCTTGCCGCATTGGCGGTCAGAATGTTTATGGGATACTTTTTAAAGGGCTATGACACCGATATGTCGTGCTGGATCGCGTGGGGAAGCAAGCTCATTTCCGAGGGTCCGGGTCATTTCTACGCGCCCGACTATTTCTGTGATTATCCTCCCGGATATATCACGATCCTGGGATTTTTCGCGTGGTTAAATCAGACCTTCGGCCTTTCCGACAAGGCGACGCAGCTCTGCTTCAAGATGCCCGGAATACTTGCCGATCTCGGTTTGATGATAGCCGTTTTCAAAATCGGATCAAAGGAGCTTGGCAAAAAGCAGGCTCTCATACTCGGCATATTTTTGATGCTCAATCCTCTGCTTCTTGTCAATTCCTCGGCGTGGGGGCAGATCGAGTCGCTTTTGTCTCTGTTCCTTGTGCTTTCTATGTATAATCTTTACAAAAAGAACTGGTACCTGTCGGGCATATTGTATGTTTTGGCGGTTCTGATAAAACCCCAGGCGTTGATGGTGGGCCCCGTGTTCCTGTTCGCGTTTGTGGCAAGCCGCGACTGGAAGATGATCCTAAAAATGATAGGTATAGGAATTATTCTCGCGTTTTTGTTTATTGTGCCGTTTAATTACGATGCGTGGGCTTCGGGCGCGGGCTTCGGAGCGGCGTTTAATCCTATGTGGATAATCAAAAAATACGGAAGCACATTGGCTTCATATCCGTATTTCACGATCAACGCGTTTAATATTTATTCGCTGTTTAAACTCAATTGGGTATCTCTCGAGATGGGAGGAACAGCGCAGACGCTGCTTAATATTCTCAATTATCTGATGATAATTGTCGCGGTCGGCGGCGCTTTTGTCCTGTATATCAAAATAAAGAGCGAAAGCGGAAAGATTTTTATTCCCTCGTTCTTTATAATCGCGTTCCTTTTCACGTTCGGACTCAAAATGCACGAGCGTTATTTGATAACGCCGATAATATTCTTATTATTCGAGTATATGCTCTCGAAGAATAAGAGGACGCTTTGGGTTTTCACGGTGTTCAGCTCGGTGAACTTCATAAACGTGTTCTGTATTTTGCGCTATAAGCTTATGTTTAACACGACCGGTCCGCACTATTCGGCTTTGTCTCTGGCGTCGCTGATCGAGGTTGTAACCTTTATTGTGTCGATGCTCATCTTTTTGCAGGATTATATTTTAAATCCGGTCGAAGGCGCGGACGGCAAAGAGCTTCCTCTCGACAGATTGAGCGCGAAGATCAAGACGACGTATCTCAGCGCCGTATCAAAAGTATACGCAAAGACAAGCGGACTTTTGCGCATTGATCCCAAAACGCCTCAAAAGACCGAAAAGATAGTCAGAGCCGATATGCTCATAATGGCTGTGATCGTGGTGATATACAGCGTTGTGGCTTATATAAACCTCGGCGGATTTAACAACCCTCAGACGTTTTATAAGCCGTCAGCGGTAAACGAGCAGGTGACTATTGATTTCGGCTCGACACAGACCGTCGATACGGTCACGTATTACGACGGCATAGGCGATGTGTCCAAAGACCCGGGATTAAAGCTCTCGGCTTCGACCGACGGCAAAAACTGGACTGATATAAACGTGACGACCAAACTTCTTTCCGTGTTTAAATGGGAGGTCGTGAAGCTGTCAAGCCCCACCCAGGCGAGGTATATACGCGGAGTCGCGGAATCGACGGATTACCGTTTGTTCGAGGTGGCTTTCTGGAGACCCGACGGCACGAAGATCGACGTGCAGAACGTCACGGGACCCGGCGACTGTGCCAATATAGCGGACGAGCCCGATACCGCGCAGTACAGGACCTCGTTTAAAAACAGCACATACTTTGATGAGATCTATCATCCGCGCACCGCGTATGAGCATTTGCACATGATGCCTTATTACGAGACGACGCATCCGCCCCTCGGCAAGCTCATTATGTCGATTGGAATCGCGATATTCGGCATGTGCCCCTTCGGTTGGAGATGTATGGGAACGCTGTTCGGCGTTATCATGCTGCCGCTGATGTATGTTCTGCTCAAAAAGCTGTTTGAGCGCACAAGATACTCGGTGCTCGGCACCTTGATCTTCGCCTTTGATTTTATGCACTTCTCACTGACCCGCATGGGAACTATAGACTCGTATCCGGTGACGTTTATAATCGCCATGTATCTGTTTATGTTCCTGTTCGGCAAAAGGGCGCTTGATTACGCCAAGAACTCGCCCGAAAAGCTGAGAAACGGAAAGACATATCTGCGCCTTCTGGGAACGTTGGCTCTTTCCGGACTTATGTTCGGTTTCGGCGCCGCGTCAAAGTGGATATGTATTTACGCGGGCGGCGGTCTGGCGGTCGAGCTGCTGCTGATATTTATCGGCACATATATGGCGCTGCCCAAAAAGAAAAAGAAGCTCTTCTGGGGATTTTTGATAAAGACATGTCTGGCGTGTCTGGTGTTGTTTGTGGCGATCCCCGGCGCGATCTACGTGCTTTCGTATCTGCCGATTTCAATGGTCGAGGGCTATCCGGACGTATGGCACACAATGCTCAGGAACCAAAGCTATATGTTTAACTATCATAAGGACCTTGACGCCACACATCCGTACTCGTCAAAGTGGTATCAGTGGGCGATCGACTACAGGCCTCTCTGGGGATATTCCGCGCCGGTCGAGACTGTCGGAAACGATAATATCGGCTGCATTTCAATATTCGGCAATCCGCTCATATTCTGGTCGAGCATCGCGGCGTTTGTGTACACTTCGGTTGTCGGAATTATCAAGAAAGACAAAAAAGTCCTGTTCCTGGTTGTGGCTCTCGCGGCGCAGTTCCTGCCCTGGGTGCTGGTAACAAGATGCGTGTTTATCTATCACTTCTTCGCCAGCACGCCGTTCCTTATCATAATGATCGTGTACACTCTGCGCGATCTTGAGGAGCGCTTCGACTGGTTCAAGCATATTTCAAACGCCTATGTCGCTCTGTGCGGAGCGCTGTTTGTGGCGTTCTATCCGGTGCTGTCGGGTATGACCATAACAAAGAACTATTCAAACATCTGGCTCAGATGGCTAAGCAGCTGGGTATTCCATAACAGAGGAAACTAAAAAGCGGGGATAAATTATGAGAGAAATAAACGCGAAAACCATTACGGACACAGTGGAGCGAATGTGTATCGACGCCAACTGCTGCTTGAACGACGATATCAAGTCGGCGCTTGAGCGCGGTCTTGACGCCGAGACAAACGCCGCCGCGAAAGACACGCTGCAAAACATACTCAAAAACGCGGACATCGCGGCGGCCGAGGAGCTGCCGATCTGTCAGGACACGGGCATGGCGGTATTCTTTATAAAAGTCGGTCAGGATGTCCATATCACCGGCGGACTTTTAAGTGACGCGGTGAACGAGGGCGTGCGCCGCGGCTACGAGAGCGGTTATCTGCGCAAGTCGGTCGTGGCAGACCCGATAAGGCGCGGCAACACCGGCGACAACACGCCGGCTATAATCCATACCGAGCTCGTCGCGGGCGACAGCATCGAGATAACTATCGCGCCCAAGGGCTTCGGCAGCGAGAACATGAGCGCGATAAAAATGCTCAAGCCCTCCGAGGGCCTGAGCGGCGTGATAGATTTTGTTGTAGACACCGTAAGGAACGCGGGAAGCAACCCGTGCCCGCCCATAGTGGTCGGCGTGGGAATAGGCGGCTCGTTTGAAAAGGCGGCGCTTATGGCGAAACAGGCGCTGCTTAGGAGCGTTGACTCGAATAACCCCGACCCGTACTACGCGGAGCTTGAAAGCACTCTGCTCAAAAAAATAAACGAGACGGGCATCGGCCCTCAGGGCTACGGCGGAGCGACGACCGCTTTGGGCGTCAATGTCGAGACCTTCCCCACCCACATAGCCGGAATGCCCTGCGCGGTAAACATAAGCTGCCACGTGACGCGGCACCTGACAAAAATAATTTGATATTTTTTCAAAAAACACTTGCAATTTGCTTGAATATATTGTATAATATCAGGCAGTGTTTTAAATTAATGCACAAGGAGTTAAAAATGAGTAATCTGCCGCAGGGAAAACTTGACAACACAGCAGAATATTTCTACTTTAGCCACAGCTTTTACTTTAGCTTTGGCTATTTTCCGTGCCGCAATTCAGGTAAAGCCCGTTTATGCTCCTAATATAAAAGCATAAAACTTTGAAAATTATTCAAGGATGGGCTTTGCGCTCGTCCTTTTTATTTTTACAAACACATATTCAGGAGGAAATAAAATGGTAGTAATCTTAAAACCGAAAACAAGCGAGGATGACGTAACAAAAATCATATCATACATCGAGGACATGGGCCTCGACGTTATGATAAACAAGGGCGTTGACTGCACCGTGCTGGGTCTCTTGGGAGACACCAGCCGCATCGACCCCGACACGCTGATGCTCAACGTGCACGTTGACCGCGTTATGCGCATAGCGGAGCCGTTCAAAAAGGCCAGCCGCAAGTTCCATCCCGAGCCGACCGAGATAAAGGTCGGGAACGCGGTGATAGGAAAAGAGGGCACGTTCACGGTCATGGCGGGTCCGTGCAGCGTCGAGACCGAGGAGCAGATCATACACGTCGCCGAAAGCGTCAAAAAAAGCGGAGCGGCTCTGCTGAGAGGCGGAGCGTTTAAGCCCAGGACCTCGCCCTACTCGTTCCAGGGACTCGAGCTCGAGGGTCTGCGCCTGCTCAAAGAGGCGAGAGACAAAACAGGTCTGCCCATCGTGACCGAGATCATGTCTCCGAAAATGGTCGAGGTTTTCGAGAAGGACGTTGACGTGATACAGGTGGGTGCAAGAAACATGCAGAACTTTGATTTGCTCAAAGAGCTGGGCAAGACATCAAAGCCCATTCTATTAAAGCGCGGTCTCTCGGCCACGATCGAGGAATGGCTTATGTCCGCCGAGTACATTTTGGCCGAGGGCAATCCCAACGTTATTCTGTGCGAGCGCGGCATAAGAACCTTTGAGACATACACAAGAAACACTCTTGACCTGAGCGCGATCCCCGCGGTGAAGCGTCTCAGCCACCTTCCCGTGATCGTCGACCCGTCGCATTCGGCGGGCATGAGCTGGATGGTGGAGCCTTTGTCGCTGGCTGCGATGGCGGTCGGAGCCGACGGACTTATCATAGAAGTTCACAACAACCCCGCCAAAGCGTGGTGCGACGGCGCACAGTCTCTGAACGAGACGCAGTTCGACAATCTTATGAAAAAAATGCGCGCCATAGGCAAGCATGTTGAAAAAGAAATCGTGTGACACGGGTGATAAAAATGGAAAGTGATTTTAAAGTCGCGGTTATCGGCCTGGGTCTGATCGGCGGCTCGCTGGCGTACGCGCTGAGGGGATTCAGGCGCGCCCTGATCGCGGGCTGCGACATAAACCCCAAGACCCGCGCCGCGGCGCTTAAAAACAAGGCGGTGAGCGAGGTATTTGACAACGCCGGCGACGCGATCGAGGGGGCCGATCTGGTGGTGTTCTGCACCTATCCCGACAGCATCGGGAACCTGATCGACTTAAATCGCGGCAGGTTCAAAAAAGGCGCCGTGGTTTCGGAAGTGTGCGGAGTAAAGAGCGGGGTCTCAAAGCGTATCCGCGCGGCCCTGCCCGAGGGCGTCGATTACGTCGGAGGTCACCCGATGGCCGGAAAAGAGGTCGACGGCTTTGAGAACGCCTCATCCGAGCTGTTCTGGATGAGCGGATTTATAATAACGCCCGACAAAAAATCAAAAAAAAGCAGCATAGCGCTTTTGCGGGAGATGGCGAAATATATAGGCGCAACCCGCATAGCGACAGCCGATCCCGACGAGCACGACCGCGTGATCGCCTATACAAGCGACCTTATGCACGTGGCGGCGTCGGCACTCTGCCTCGACTATCCGCCCGAGATGAACCGCGCTTACACTGCGGGCGCGTTCCGCGACTGCACCAGGGTGGCGCGGATAAACGGCGAATTGTGGAGCTCGCTGTTTATTTCAAACAAGAAAAACGTGGTGAGCGAGATCGACCGTCTGATAGGCAGCCTCGAAAAAATACGCGGACTTGTGGACACAGCTGACCGCGATAATCTCGAAAAGCTGCTCAACACGGTCTGCGAAAACAAGATCACCATGCAGGAAAAGGAGCCTGAATAATATGGAAAAACTGAGAGTAAACATTCCCAAAAGAGAGTATGATATAATTATCGACAAAGACATATTAAAGAACACCGCGGACTATATCAGAGAGGTTTTCGGAGGCGGAAAGATCGCCGTTGTGACAGACTCCAACGTGGGCCCGCTGTACGGCGGCACCGTGATAAACAGCCTTAAAAGCGGCGGCTTTGAAACCGAGCTTATCACGATCCCGGCCGGGGAGAAGAGCAAAAGCGAAAAATATTTGTTTGAGCTTTATGACAGGATGCTCTCGTTCGGCTTGACGCGCTCCGACCTGATAATAGCTCTGGGCGGCGGCGTTGTGGGCGACCTGACAGGCTACGCGGCGGCGAGCCTGCTGCGCGGAGTGCCTTATGTTCAGATCCCGACCACTCTGCTTGCGCAGGTGGATTCCAGCGTGGGCGGCAAGGTGGCTATAGATCTGCCGAGAGGCAAAAATCTTGTGGGCGCGTTCAACCAGCCCAAAATGGTCATAATCGACACCGAGTGCTTAAAGACGCTTTCGCCCCGAGTTTTAAGCGACGGAATGGCCGAGGTCATCAAATACGGCGCCATAAAAGACAAAGATTTGTTTGAGCTTTTGGAAAATATAAAAAACACAAAAGAATTGTTTGCAAAAATAGATAAAATAGTATATAATTGTTGTGATATAAAAAGACAGGTGGTAGAGGAGGACGAGTTCGACAAGGGCGGACGCATGATACTCAATTTCGGCCACACCTTCGGCCACGCCATCGAGAAGCAGTACAACTATGTGACCTACACTCACGGTGAGGCTGTGGGCGTGGGAATGCGGATGGCGTGCGAGTACGGCGAGCGTCTGGGGCTGACCCCCGCGGGCACCGCCGAGAGAATGATAAAAATCCTTGAAAACTACAGCCTGCCGACACATATTGAGATAAGCAAGCGGCAGCTCGGCGACGCGGCCGCCGTCGATAAAAAGGGCGAGGGCGCCTATATCAATCTGATATTGCTGAGCGGCATAGGCGACGTGCTTATAAAAAAATTCAAGAAAGACGAGTTTTTGAACATTTAATATATATATTTAACTTTTTTGGAGGATGTTATGGAAGATATTAAAGTAATACGTCCGAGCATGCTTCGGGGCACCGTGTCGGTGCCGCCGTCCAAAAGCGTGGCTCATCGGGCGATTATTGCTGCGGCTCTGAGCGGCGATGACTGCGTGATCGAAAATGTGGTTATGTCGGATGACATAACCGCCACCGTGGGCTGTATGCGCGCTTTGGGCGCAAAGTGCCGCGTCAACACCAAGAGCATGACGGTGAGCATTTCGGGCAAAAAGACATATAAAGTAAAAAACATGATAACTCTCGACTGCTTTGAGAGCGGCTCGACGCTGCGGTTCCTTATGCCGCTGGCGCTGGGCAGAGGCGTGCCGGTCAAGTTTATCGGCCGCGGACGGCTGATGAAGCGGCCCCAGACGCCTTACTTCAATATTTTCCGCGAGAAGGGGATCAAGCTCAAGACGGGCGACGATTATATAATCCTGGACGGAAAGCTCGAGAGCGGAAGCTACGGCCTGGCGGGCAACGTCAGCTCACAGTTCATAACCGGCCTGCTGTTCGCGCTGCCGCTGCTTGAGGGCGACAGCGAGATTGTCGTATCGGGCGAGTGCGAGAGCAAGGGTTATATCGACCTGACTATTGACATTCTCAAAAAATTCGGTATCGAGGTCGAAAATTATAAATACAAGCTGTTCCGCGTAAAAGGCGGACAGAAATACAAAGGCTGCGGCGAGCTCAAGGTCGAGGCCGACTATTCGCAGGCCGCGTTTTTCCTGGTGGCGGACGCCATCGGCTGCAACGTGGAGTGCATGAATTTAAACCCCGACAGCCTACAGGGCGACCGCGCCATAATCGATATAATAAAGAGCGCGGGCGGCAGGATCGTCAAAGGCCCAAACGGCGGGCTTATGGCGAAAAAGACGGCGGTCATGCACGGCATCACGATAGACGCCCGCGACATACCCGATCTGGTGCCTATCTCCGCGGTGCTTTGCTCGTTCCTCGTCGGCGAGAGCCGGATCATAAACGCGGGACGGCTGCGGCTCAAGGAGAGCGACAGACTCAAGGCGGTATCCACCGAGCTTTCGCGGCTGGGCGTTGATATCCGCGAGACCGCGGACGGCCTTATCATAAACGGCCGCGACCTGCTCGAGAGCAACGTCTGCTCGTCCTGGAACGACCACCGCATAGCGATGGCGATCGCCATAGCCGCGTGCCGCTCGGAGGGCGAAGTAAGCATAACCGGCGCGGAGCAGGCGGTCAGAAAATCGTATCCCGACTTCTTTAAGGTATACGACAGACTGGTTTGATTTAGTATAAAAAACATATTCGGAGGACGGTATGAACATATTCGGAAGAAATATAAGGCTCAGCATTTTCGGCGAGTCCCACGGGCTCGGCATAGGCGTTGTGATAGACGGCCTGCCGGGCGGGATAAAGCTGGACCTCAGTAGGATAGAGGCCGAGATGGAGCGGCGCTCTCCGGGGCGGAGCGGCATTTCGACCTCCCGCCGAGAGGCCGACAAGGTGGAGATCATGTCGGGCTTTGTGAACGGCATGACGACAGGCACGCCGATTGCCGGAGTTATCAGAAACACCAACACGATCTCAAAGCACTATGAGAAAGACCTGATGCGCCCCGGCCACGCGGATTACACCGCCTATGTGAAGTACGGCGAGAACCGCGACTACCGCGGCGGCGGCCACTTTTCGGCCAGGATAACAGCGCCGTTGGTGTTTGCCGGAGCCGTGGCCAAGCAGGTGCTTGAGGCCGAGGGTGTGCGCGTGGGCGCGCATATTCTGCGAATCGCCGACGTGTGGGATGAGCCTTTTGATCTCGCGAACGTTTCGGCCGCAGAACTGGCGGAAGTCTCAAAAAAGGATTTTCCCGTTATTGACGACAAAAAGGGAGAGCAAATGCGCGAGCGCATACTGGCCGCGAAAAATGACATGAACTCGGTGGGCGGCATCGTTGAGTGCGCGGCGGTGGGTATGCCCGCGGGAAAGGGCGAGCCGTTTTTCGGCTCGGTCGAGAGCCGTCTGTCGGCCATGCTGTATTCGGTTCCGGCGGTAAAGGCGGTTATGTTCGGCGCGGGAGCGGAATTCGCAGGAATGACAGGAAAAGAGGCTAACGACGAGTTTTACGTTGAAAACGGAGTCGTTAAAACCTACACCAACAACAACGGCGGCATAAACGGCGGCATAACCAACGGAATGCCGATCGTGTTCCGAACTGTTCTCAAGCCTACCCCATCGATCGCTCAAAAGCAGCGGACGGTCAATATCGAGAAGATGGAGAACGCCGAGATAGAAATACACGGCAGACATGACCCGTGCGTTGTTCACCGCGGCGCCGTGGTGATCGAGAACGCGGCGGCGGCCGCGCTGTTGGATTTGCTATATGACAGATTTTAGGATGTGAAAAAATGGACAAAGAGCAAATAAATAATAAAGAAATTGAATACGACACAAAGCTGGACGAGCTCCGCGCGGAGATCGACAGGATCGACTCCGAGCTTCTGCCGCTGTTTCTGCGGCGCATGGAGCTGAGCAGCGGCGTCGCGGACTACAAGCGGGGCGTGGGCAAGGCTGTTCTTGACTCGGAGCGCGAGAAGCAGGTGCTGATGAGCAAGATGGACCTCGTAGAGGGCAAGCGCCAAAAGAACGAGGTATACGAGTTCTACGCGGCGATAATGTCGATCAGCCGCGAGCGACAGACCAGAGAGCTTGTGGGCTGCAACCGCACCATGGTCGAGGATCTGCTCGACCCCAAGTCCCCGATCGATGATCCCAAGATCGTATTCTACGGCGCCGGCGGTTCATATACCGAGCAGGCGGCGATAAAATATTTCGGCGCGGACTCAAAGCGCCGCAGCGTGCCGACATTCGACGGCGCGTTTTCGGAGCTTGAGAGCGGAAACGCCGACTATGCGGTGCTGCCCATCGAGAATTCGTACACCGGCACGATAGCCGACGTGATCGACCTTCTCGCCAAATACGGATATTTCATCACGGGCGAGGTCGACGTGCCGATACGACACTGTCTGCTGGGCGTTCACGGGGCGGAGCTTTCGGATATCAGGACCGTGTATTCCCACGAGCAGGGCATAATGCAGAGCCGCGAGTTTTTAAAGACATTGGGCGAAGTTGAGCTCAAGGAGTATTACAGCACGTCGCAGAGCGCGCAAAAGGTGGCGACGGACGGCGACAAGAGCAAGGCCGCCATCGCGGGACGTCAGAACGCCGAGCTGTACGGGCTCAAGGTTCTGGCTGAGGACATAAACAACAGCGCCAAAAACACCACGCGGTTTATAATCGTTTCGAAGAATCTTGAGATCGACGAGAGCTGCGACAAGATCAGCGCCGCGTTCACCCTGCCCCACCAGAGCGGCGAGCTTCACAGAATACTGGCGTGCTTCGCACGGGGTGACCTGAATCTGGTAAAGCTGGAGTCGCGCCCGCTGTATGACAGGAATTTCGAGTACATGTTTTTTGTGGATTACTGCGGGAATCTGCTTGACGGGCACGTGCGCCGCGTCACCAACAACGTTATCGAGGGCACGGGCGAGTTCAAGCTGCTCGGGAACTACAAGCTGAAAGAATAAGAGGTATTATATATGAACGTTTTGCTTATCGGAATGCCGGGCTGCGGCAAGTCGGCCTTCGGCAAGGCCGCGGCGGACAGCCTGAACCTTGAGTTCACAGACACCGACGCGGAGATAGAGCGCCGCGAGGGCCCGATACCCGATATCTTCGCCGAGCGCGGCGAGGAGGAGTTCCGAAAGATAGAGACCGATGTGCTGTGCGATTGCCTACGCGGCGACGATCGGATAATTTCGACCGGCGGCGGCATAGTCACCCGCGGCGAGAACATTAAAATAATGAAGGAATCGGGCGCGGCCGTTATATTTATCGACCGTCCGCTTGAGCTTATCGCGGGCGATATTGACACATCGGGCAGACCGCTGCTCAAGGATAACGCGGAACGGCTCAAAACGCTGTATAAAGAGCGGTACGACAAATACAGAGAGGCGGCGACCGCCCTTGTCATAAACGACGGAACCTTCGCCTCCGCCCTCGGCGAAGTCCTGCGCCTAATCAGAAACACCGTCAAACAGTAATTATTGAGTTAACAGAAATTTTATGTTATAAAATTTTATGTTATAATAATAGTACAGATATTAATCGGGAGATGATTTGTATGAGCGAATCGGAGAGAATTATCGCCAACGTTAATGCCACCATGACTATGGAAGGCATGCCGCTGACAGACGCGGACAAATCCAGAATAAGAGACTGTTTTGACGGCATAAAGAGTTTTGATGAAACCGTTAAAGAGTTAGTAGACTATTACAAAAAACCGATATGAAAGATCAATATTACAAGGAGAAATATTATGAAGATCATGGTAATAAACGGGCCGAATATCAATATGCTGGGAATTCGCGAGCCCGACGTGTACGGCAACACCGGCTACCGGCAGCTTGAAAAAATGATCGAGGACCACGCGGCGGAGCGCGGCTGCGAGGCGGTCGTGCTGCAGAGCAACGGCGAGGGCGAGATCATCGACTTTATCCATCACGCCCTTGCGAATTTCGACGGCATAGTGATAAATCCCGGCGCCTACACCCACTACAGCTACGCGATACTGGACGCGCTCAAGGCGGTAAACCTGCCCGCGGTGGAGGTCCACATCAGCAATATCCACAAGCGCGAGGAATTTCGGCATAAGTCGGTGACCGCGGCGGGCTGCGTCGGCCAGATCTGCGGTCTCGGTCTTCGTGGCTATCTGCTGGCGATCGACTATCTTCTCGGCGAGGTGAAAACCGATGAGTGATAAAATAAAGCTTAACGTTATCGGCGACCCCATCGAGCACAGCAAGTCGCCGATAGTTCACGGCCTGGTGTTTGACGCTCTGGGCCTTGAGTGCGACTACACCCGAGTGCTCGTGAAAAAGGGCGGCCTTTCGGAATATATAAAATCCGCGATCGAGAGCGGCGTCAGAGGCTTCAATCTCACCATGCCGCACAAGGCCGACATAATCCCGTATCTCAAGGAGATCGACGGCGACGCCGAGCTGTTCGGCGCGGTCAACACGGTCAAGATAAAAGACGGCGAGCTATACGGCTACAACACCGACGCCCGCGGCTTTGTGCTGTCGCTCGAGCAAAACGGCGTCGACGCCGCGGGCAAAAGCATTGTCATTCTCGGCGCGGGCGGAGTTGTGTCAACTCTGGCGCTCAAGCTGACCGACATGGGCGCGGCCGGGATCGCTGTCATGAACCGCACGGTCCAAAAGGCCGAGGCGGTCTGCGAAAAGATACGCGGCTACCAAAAGGACGGCAGGGCGCGGAGCGGCTGCGTGCTTATTTCGGGCGGCGCCGACGAGGCGGCAAAATATCTGCCCGACTGCGACATTTTGATAAACGCCACCCCTCTCGGCATGAGCGGCGTCGGCGCGGACTACGGGGACCTGTCTTTCACGGACGGCCTTAACCCCTCCGCGGCGGTGTGCGACCTTATATACAGCCCGCCCAAAACAAAGTTTTTGTCATATGCCGAGGCGCGCGGGCATAAAATAATAAACGGCCGCGGAATGCTCATCGGCCAGGCGATACTGGCGGACGAGATATACCTCGAAAAACAACTGGACATCGGCGGATTGTACGCGAAGCTCACCGGCGGCGATTATATAATTTAGATAAAAATTTTATTAAAAACATACCGAATCGGTCGTAATAATAAAATAACATGTTGTTTACAAAATATTCATATTTTGTTTATAAATTTTTAATAATTTGGGTCTATAACAGTATTTAGAAAAAATTACCGACCGGTTTGACATTCGGCGGTACCGAAAAATTATTGGGCTTTGACGGAAAGGAACTCCCAAAACGGCGCGTTTTGGGAAAAAGGAGATTTTATGGAAGCGATTATTGTATTTAACGCGGTGATTTCGATTTTGTTCACCATGTGTTACGCCTACCAGTTCTTTTATCTGTTTGTCGGTCTTTTCAAGGGCGAGCAGAAATTCAAGGCAAAGACGCAGCACAAGTTCGCGGCGGTCATATCCGCCAGAAACGAAAGAGACGTTATAGGCAACTTGATTTCCAGCATAAAAAACCAGAACTATCCGAAAGATAAGCTCGACGTGTTCGTTATCGCGGACAACTGCACCGACGACACCGCCGAGGTCGCGAGACAGGCGGGCGCTATTGTGTACGAGCGCTTCAACAAGGCTCAGGTCGGCAAGGGCTACGCTCTCGACTGGCTGTTTGATATAATCAAGAAGGAACACGCCGACGCCGGCTACGAGGGCTACATGATCTTCGACGCCGACAACGTGCTTGACAAAAACTACGTCAAAGAGATGAACAAGGTGTTCGACAACGGCTACGACTGCCTGACGAGCTACAGAAACTCCAAAAACTTTGACGACAACTGGATCTCCGCGGGATACTCGATCTGGTTCCTGCGCGAGGCCAGATACCTGAACAATTCCAGAATGCAGCTGGGAACAAGCTGCGCGGTATCCGGAACCGGATTTCTGGTAAGCTCAAAGATAATCGAGCAGAACGGCGGATGGATACACCACCTGCTCACCGAGGATATCGAGTTCACCTGCGACTCGGTCACAAAGGGCATCAAGATTGGATACGCCGCAAAAGCCATGCTCTACGACGAGCAGCCCACCACCTTCAAGCAGTCGTACACCCAGAGACTGCGCTGGGCCAAAGGCTTTTATCAGGTGTTCGCCCACTACGGCGGAAGGCTCTTGCGCGGCATATTTAGGGGCAGCTTCTCCTGCTTCGACCTTTTGATGACGGTAATGCCCGCCATGCTGATGACGCTGCTGAGCGTTATCATAAACGCGGCGGCCATACCCGTGGCTGTGGCGGCCAATGCACCCGAGACCGGCGCGCTGATACACGCGCTTGTCCAGACCCTTGTGAACTTCTACGGACTGTTCTTTATTTTGGGAGCCATGACAATGATAACCGAGTGGAAAAACGTAAACTGCGTTTGGTACAAAAAGATATTGTATCTTTTCCTGTTCCCGATATTCCAGTTTACATACGTTCCCATCGCGATAGCGGCGCTGTTTAAGAAGGTAGAGTGGAAGCCCATCAAGCACAGCGTGGTAAAGACCTTGGAGGAAGTAAACAAAGCGTAATAAAGAGCGGCCCTGCCGCTCTTTTTGGTTTGTAGAAAAATAATTATTGGCTTGCATTTATAAAAATTATTTGTTAACGCTCAGTTGTTCCATAAGCGCCTTTTGAAGAACATTTGAAAAGTTAACATTTTCGCGTATAGCCATATCATTCAGCCATTCCGGTATGGTAAGCGTTTTCTTGATCGAGCGGCTTTTGTAGAATTTTTCATACTCGATCGTGTCACAGTCCACCAGAGAAACAAATTCATTTTTCGAAAGCGCCAAGCCGATGGGATCGGAAACCTTGGGAGCGGTCTCGCCGCGCTGTTCCATATGATATAATACCAGACAAAGCGCGTCCTCGGCGTTCTCAAACGCGTCACGCATATTTTCGCCCTGTGTCATGCAATTCGGAATATCCGGGAACCGCACCGAATACTGCTCTCCCTCTTTTTCAAAAATAGCCGGATATACATATTTAGCCATAAAATAACCTCCTTGAAACATATTAGAAAACTATTCAATTCCCGCTTGTTTCATAATCGCTTTATAAGTTCCGGGAGCGACATCCTGTGAATTGTGTCTGCCTACCGGAAAATAATTTCCCGTTATTGGGCTGTACCATATTTCGTGTCGCTTGCCGTCAACCTCAAATCTGCAGCCGTTCTTTTTGAGCAGTTTTTTCAACTCACTGTATTTCATATCTTTCCCCTACTTTCAATATATATTATAACACGTATTGACACGTGTGTCAAGTGCATTAATTAATCTGTTTTAATTCATGAAATATTATTATATATCCGTTATTTAATTTGATGATATATTGTCTTAAAAATTTTTCGGCGGGTTTTGGCGGTTTTTGCGCCGTGCTATATATTATTATACAATTGTTTCATATTGTAAAGATAAATGGTGATTTTTCACAAAAAATAATTGATATTTTTGTACAAACTATTGTTGAAAAACGTATAAAAATTTAGTATAATATACTATAATCAATATTCTGGGCATTTTGCGCCCGTTTTCACCCCTCCCGAAAACCAATCGGGGGGGTGAAACGCATGTTTAGGGCAAAATCAGGCTTCCCCTTGAGGGGAAACTGGCGCCGAAGGCGACTGATGAGGTGGCCCCCAATTACAATGTTTATTAAAATCACCAAATATATAAAGGAGCGATGACTTATGTTGAAAAAGTTAAACCGTGGCTTAGCGTTAATGCTGGCTGTTGTTATGGTGCTTGGCACATTGCCGGGCATCGCGGTTTTCGCTGAGGAACCCGCCTCCGACGGACTGACGTCCGACGCCAATCCGGTCGTAGGGGCGGACGACCCCGGCCGCCCGCAAGGCGCCCCCTCGGGGGAGACTGCCGTAGGGGACGGCGCCCTCGACGTCCCGCAGGACGCCGCGGACTTTGACGATGAATCCGGCGCGGAGTCCGCAATAGGAAACGGCACGCCCGGAACAGCGCGAATCATGAGCGCGGCTGCGCCGATCGCAAATCCCGTACCGCAGGCTGACACGTCTGTCGTTTTCACAGGCTCAAACGGAGGAGATATTACCGGTTCTTATTCCGGAAATTTTCATGACCTGTTTGAAACGACCCTTGACGAAACCGGCGAGGGAGTTGTTATCGTGCGCTACAGATATGCCGCGGGAACCTCTCCCACAAAGATAAAGATCCCGTCATATTTTCAGGACGCTGAAGGCAAAAAATACTACGTTACCAAAATAGGCGACGGAGCTTTTTCGGCTTGCGCTCTTGAGGAGATCCGGTTTGACGGCAGCGGCGAGGACGCGCCAAAAATCAAAGAGTTTGGCTCCAATGCCTTTGCGTCAAACTCGAACAATTTGACTGAGATAACAATTCCGGATTCGGTAACAAAAATGGGTTTCGGCTGCTTCGCGTCAAACGGCGGCGAAACAACCGGTCTTACAACAGTTAAACTGCCCTCTAATCTTGAGGCGATCCCAGAGAACTGTTTTCACACCTGTTCGATGCTCAGATATATTACCATTCCGGAGAGCGTCACATCGATCGGCGCGAGAGCGTTTTATGACTGCGATAACCTGACATATATAAAGCTTCCCGCAGGTCTTAGGGAAGTCGGAACTCAGGCTTTCAGTAATATTAATGAAAAAACCACAAATAGACAAAATAAATTCTTCCTTGACTGTTCCGCTGTTGATCCCGCGGTCATAAAGGGAATGACCGCTGTTTTTGACGGATATGTAAACTGGGGCACAGACCGCGACTATTATAAAAACGACTCTCCTTTTGTGATAGATCCCGATACCGGCTTGATCTACGGTCTTAAGTCAAACATCTCATACTCTCCGGGCTCGTCAAATCCCGCCGACGGAACTCTTGACGAGAATACTTCGGAGTCGGAATATAAGAACGACCCCAACGATTACAGATATTATTTGTATAAGAGCACACACGCGGACTCCGGAGGCAGTTCGGCTACCTCCGCGCCGGCAGATCCCGGAGCGACTTTAAATCCGGAAGAATTCAATATCTCTATTGATTTTAAGGATGTTAGTAGTTTTGATAGTAATGGAACAACAGATTATTCATACAATGGATTTACATATACAGGAGCTTCGCAAAGTATATCTGTAACATACAATAACAAAAGTTATACAAAAGCTTTGAAGTTTGACAGCAAAGCAAAAATTATATTTACGCCCGCAAAATCAGGAATATGCACAATGTTAATGACCGGTAATGACACCTCATCGGATACTTACAAAATATCTGTAAATGGAAAAGATTACGAGGTTAATTACAGCAAAACAAATATTACAAAAATTCAATTTCCGGTTGAAGCCGGCACAAAATATGAGATCAAACAAGGTTCAAAACAGACGCATTTGTTTTACATAGAAGTAAAACAGGGATATGAATTTGATGCGACCGTGGAGCGCACGAATAATGGCGGAAATAACATCACCGGTGATATAACGGCTGATTTGATTTTCACGGTGCCGAAGAACTCAACTTCAAGCGGAAACGCTTTTTCAAATGATAAGATAAACACCGTTACATATAACGGACATACTATCACTCATAGTTTGAAATTCTCTAATGCTTCATCATTCAAATTTGCTCCTGAAAAAGACGGCAAATTAACTTTGGTCTTCGCTGCTGATTTTTCGTGTTATTGTGCTAAGACAGGTACAGAGCTTACTAAGCAGCAGACTATAGGTTTATATGAAGATGGCGTTGAGGAGGTAAAGCAGTCAAAGCCGCTGCCTCAAATTCCGGAAGACATTACAGGAAAGGGCAATGCTGCAGTTATAGAATTTGATTTTGAAGCAGGAAAAAATTATACGATAAAAAATATAACGGAAGATACTCCTAACGAGCAAGAACTTTGTTATGCACTTGCTCAATATAACGATCCCGTTATCGAGCCTGACGACACGCCGTCTCCTACCGAAACTTCCGAGCCGGAGGAGGCTACTCCGGAGCCGGAGACTTATGATTACATAAAATTGGTTGGAAAAACAACGATAGGCGCCGCAGGCTCGATCGATCTGACCATACCCGCAAGCGTTCCCGACACGCGCCCCAAGCATGAAGGCGAAAGAATAACCATAAAGGGCTTAGCGCCCGGAGCTTTCGGCTGCAAGCCTTTTAATAACACTCTCGGCAAAATAGATTTGAGAAATCTTAAAAATATGGGCGAAATACCGGACGGCGCGTTCTGGAAATGCGACCAGCTCGCAGATGTTAAGCTGCCGAACTGCGGGATCAACCGAATAGGCGTATACGCTTTTCGTCAGAACACCAGCCTCAATAGCATCACGCTCCCGGCGTCGCTTGGCACGGTTGACTACTGGGCTTTCCGTCAGTGCACATCTCTCGCCACGGTGACGTTTACGCCTAAGACAGACGACGGAGTTGACTACTCGCAGACGGATCAGCCCGATCAGCAGCTTATCATTGATTCGGGCGCTTTCTCGCGATGCAACAAAGTTGAAGAACGCAAACAGAATATATTTCTTACCGGTGTTCACAAGGGCAATGTTTACGGAGTTATAACTCAAGGCGACACGGTAACGGACGAGCGCAAAACGCCCTCTGATCCTTTCGGAGCGTATGACGCGTATACTCATTACAAAGATAATGTAACAGAGGACCCTTACACCGTTAAGGACACAACCGAAAAGTGGAAGTTTAACCGCGTTACGGGCGATGTTGTGGCGTATTTGGGCGAAATGTCCGAACTTAGTGATGGTGGCACTTTGACGCTTACAATTCCGGATAGTTTGAAATATTATACCGATTATCCCGATAAAACAAAAGAATCAGAAGCTATTACTATCACAGGCATTGGTCAGCCCGGTGAGAATAAGGTGCTGCTTGAGGATTCTAATGGTTTTAATGAGGATCAGGAAGAAAACGAAAATGGCGGCAAGTATAACGGTATTGACAAGCTTGTTATTCCGAGCACGGTCGAAAACATCTGGGGTTCGGCTTTCTACAACACAAGAGTCGGAGCTATTGAATATGAAGGCGGCATTGAAAGTTCAAACCTCAAAATGATAGACTACCGCGCGTTCGGCTGCAACAAGGTGTCTTTTGAATTTACCGAAGAAATAAAATTCCCGAAAACCCTTGAATCGATCGGTCAGGCGGCATTCAGCGGACGAAAATTTTCGAAACAGCCTACATACAGCATAAAAAACAACAGCGGTTCGGGAGGCACAACAAACGTTTCCTCTATAACGATCCCGGGAAATGTTACATATGTTGACTCAACGGCGTTCCGAAACGCAACCGGAATAAGCGCGGTTGTGATCGAAGAATATCTGTATAACGAAAGCGACAGCAGATACGATTCCAAAAATCAGATGTATCTCCATGCCCCGTCAACCGTCTCGGACAACGCGCCTTTCGGACTGACTGCTACCGATGAAATTAAAACGGCCGGCTATTCCGATCCTCCGGCGTATTATATGGACGACGCTCTGCCCAGATATTCGGATTACATTCTTGACCCGACCACTCCCGAAAGACCGTCGCACACCGTCAAGGCAAAGCCAGACACAAACGACGGAACCGAGAATAAGGCGATCATCAATCTGGGTGTTATTATGCCCGATAAGGACGCGCCGATCAATTCTGTGGAATATGAGCCGAATGCGAGGGATGATCACGCGGAAGACATAAACACCGACTGGTGGGCGCCTCAGGCGGAACTCGATGAGCTCGGTTCGCAGTCTGCGGTTACAGTAGCTTATAAAGTTGATTTAAAAGATATCCACGGAAACGGCACCGTAACGTTTAAAGTAGGTTATACGCCGTTAGGCAGCGACTCCAAAACAGATTACGGCAATGTCAAGGTCGATGTTTTCCACAAGCATCTTTATGACGCGAATGTGGGCCTATATGCGAGCTATAATATTGATAACGAGGGTCTTAAGACATACCTTCCCATTGCGGACGATACCCATCCCGAGAACAACACGGATTACAGCGGTCCCGAGGCGACCGGCACTCCGGGAGAAAATGAGGCGTTTGTCGAGGGCTACAAAGTTCCGATCGACGGTGTTGACGAAAAACAGTTCTATCTGAAAACAGGCGACGACTCGCAGGCGGCGTTTGCGGGCTGGCTTGTTGTGCCGTGGGTAGACGGTGAGAAAGCCGATCCTCCGTCGGGCGCGGGAATAATATTTAATCACCGACCCATTGAATCGAGCGAGTTAGGCGGCGATAGCTATACATTTATAGATTACAGAGAAATTAAAACGACCTCTCTCGAAATGGGAGAAACAGACCGCACGCTCTACGCCATCTGGGCAGAAGACAAAAATAAGGACGGTATTCCGGATTATGATGCGGGTGTGCTGCATTATCATATGAACGGCGGCACGTGGAAGTATAACGACCAAACGTATACTGATCCTCAGACTTATGACGAGACTATACAAAATCCGAGTGATGAGTATCCTCTGACAGACCCGGACGGCGCGGACAACAAGCCGCAGCGCTCCGAGGTAAACGGCGAAAAAGTCGCGTTTGTGGGCTGGAGCGAAAAGGAGTATAAGGGATATATTGATAAGGACGGCAAATATGTGAAAGACGAGAACGAGAATGAGGAAGATCTCGGCCTTGAAGATGGAAAATATGTTCCGATCAGCGCGACCATTGATGTGACGAAGCCGGATCAGAGCGAATATGACGTGTACGCGGTTTGGGGAATCGACGAGCAGCCTGATACAGGAGGCGAACCCGGCGACGGCGTGCCCGACTGCGAGCAGGTTGTGTATGACGGAAACAAGCCGAGCGACGCTCCCGCTGACGAGAACGTCAAATATATTCCGACCGACCCCAAGGGCTACCGCGTTGACCCCGGGGGCTCGATACGGGAAGAAGCGATCGTTTTGCCCTCAGATCCGGATCGCAGACTGCCCGAGCTCAAGGGATACAAGTTTGTGGGCTGGAGCCGGAGATCCAACGCTACACCAAGCGATACCGGAGAGATACTGACCCCGGCTCAGCTCAGTTCACCTTACACAGAAAGCGGTGAGCTTGACCCCAAAAAAGAGAACGTGTCATATTTCATTAAGCCTTACGGTCTCACGACCCTCTACGCGGTATGGGAGAAGGAGACATTCGGCGTTGTTTACCACGCGAATATGAGCGCCGACCTGCTGCAGGATTGGACACACAGCACTGATCTGCCGCTGAACGGGGATAACGTTTCGTATAACGACACGACGTCATACGCGCCGGGAGATGATGTGACGCTCTCGAACGTATACTTTGAGACAAAAGCAGACGAGGGTTATCTCAAGTACGGCTGGTCTTTGCATAATTCGCTTTCGCCCATTACAAAGTATTCGGAAGAAACCAATGTCAAAAACTTGGGCGCGGCTAAGCAGGACAATGTCCCGATGGCTCTTTCGCCCAACAGCACGGTCATGAATGTTTATCAGGTATACGCGCAGGATATTTATAACGCGACAACGCCCGGCGGAAACATCGGCGGCGAGCCCGACGAGGATGATGTTCCCGACTACAAGCAGGTAATCTATCACCCCAACGCCGGAAACGATAATGTTGAGAATGTGCCGGCGGATCAGACCGTTTATACAAAAGGCGGCGAAGGCGGCGACAATGTTCCGATATATATCGGAGACGGAAAAAACGCCATGATAGGAAGCGGCGCGTCAAGTCCCGAGCAAAAAGCGATGATCCCTCAGAGAGAGGGTTACAAGTTCCTGGGCTGGAAGCTTAACAATGATCATATGGACGCGGACGGAGAACAGACGCTCTATTATCCTTATGCGACAACCCCTCCGACCGGAATAGACTATAAAACATCATTTACAAAGAACGACACGGTCGACATTCTCTACGCGGTATGGGAAGGTCAGTTCGGCGTTGTTTACGAAGGCAACGGCAGCGATAAGGGCGCCGCGCCGGAAGAGAAGAATACATATACTAAAAACTCCACATTCGCTACAAAAAAAGTAAAATCGACAAAGGAAGGCGATCCCGACGCCACATATATGGCGAGAACGGGACATAAGTTCCTGGGCTGGAGCAGGAGTCAGCATCCCGCGATCACTACCGAAGCGGAATTAAGCGGAGTTACAGATTTGATAACCGCAGGCAGTGAGACCACTCTCAACGAACCGGCGGACAGCGGCGTTGTTATACTCTACGCTGTATGGGCGGTCGATACAAACGAGGACGGCACCGAGGATTATAAGCAGATAATCTACCTCCCCGGCGAGGCCGGCGATAGCGCGGAAAGCATGCCCGAGGCGCAGACGATAGATCCGGATGATAATAATGTCAGCAGTCAATCCCCCACTTGGGACGCGTCTCACAAGTTTGTAAACTGGAAGGTTCAGGGCGATACGAAAACGTATGAACCGAGCGCCTCTCTTGCCGAGGCCGACCTCACCAAAGGACTGATACTTGAGGCTCAGTGGTCAAGCGCGGCAACGCTGACTTACGACTTAAAGGGCGGAACTTACAGCGGCAGCACTCATCTGGAGAATTATGATTATGGTCAACATAAAATCACGGTTGAGCATAACTACGGCGACACCGTAATTCTGAGAGACGATATAGCGGACGCCGAACTGTCAAAATCGGGTTATGTGTTTGTCGGCTGGACCGAGGCTGACGACGTTAAGGACGCTTACGGAAATAGCGAAGCTGACGAACTCAAGGACGTGCCTCTTGTTGATGTTCACACAATGACTCCCGACAAGGATAATATAGTCAGCGCTGTATGGGCTGTTGACAGCTATAAAGCCGATGATGGCACCAACGTAAGCGACGGTACCGCCGACGCTTATCAGGTCAAGTACGACGCGGGCACACTGCCGGGCGGCAGTCCTGCGACAGGAGCAAAGTATATACCCAAAGACGATACGCCGTACACGGTCGGCTCAATGGTGAATATCGCGATACATGAAGAAGACGGCGTAGCTCATACTCCCGAATGTGAGGGCTATGTGTTCGTAGGCTGGTCTGTAAATGTTCCTGAACCCGCTCCGGGCACCCCTGTAACTAATTTTAAAACCGCGGGTCAGAAATTCCAAAAGAACGGTTATCTTGACACGCTCTACGCGGTATGGGCGACAGATGAGGCGTATACTCTGGTTTACCACGCCAACGGCGGAACGCTGAACTCGTATACGGGCGAAGATCCCTTGCAAAACCAGAGAGACGGATGGGACAATGAAACAGAAACCGTGTCCGTTGCCGAGATCAGGCCCGGAACGGTTGTTGCTCTTGAGCAAAACGGAAAGAATGACGCGTATACCAACGCGTTCACCGGTCCCGATAATTCGGTATTTGTCGGCTGGACAACGGTTACGCCGGGTACAGCGGAGACTTTGGGAGAAAAACAGGTTTACGGCAAGGACGACAGCGGCGCTCTGCAGTCTATCCCGTCGATAGTTAGCAGAATTACCGCCATAGGCGAAAACAAGACCATAGACGTATACGCCATATGGTCGACCGATACTCAGGGCCCGATCCCCACTCCCGCGGCGGGAGGAACGCCCGAGCCGGAAACCACGCCTGCGCCCGATAATATTCCCGACGTGTATCAGATCAGGTATGACGCGAATGACAGTGATAAACCGGAAGCTCCCGCATCGCATATACCCGAGGATACGGACCGCTATGAGGTAGGTCAGACCGTGACGATCAAAGGCGTGACCGATGAGGTTCATCCCACTGTACCGTATGAGCCCACCAGAGAGGGCTATGTGTTCAAGGGCTGGCTGCTGAATGACAATGATTATAATGAAGCGGAAGATAAAGACCATCTGCTCAGAATTGGCGGAACATTCCCAAAGAACGGACACCTCGACACCCTCTACGCTATCTGGGAACAGGCATATTATGTGAACTATAACATTAACACCGCGGAGGAGAACGGTCCGAAATACAGATCCGAAGCTTATGAAAACAAAAGCGATGTAACACTCGACGCGAAGATAGGCGATTCCGTTGATTCGGAAAGCGGCTCGATGCCGTCATACTCGCCCGAGCCCGGATATTTGTTCGCCGGCTGGAGCGATGATGAGAGTGTCAAGCCAAAATATGATAACACAGAGCCGCTGCCGAGCATGATCCCGTCGGTTACGCTTGACGGCGCCGACAAGGACGTTTACGCGGTTTGGGCGCAGGATAGTTACAGCAATGAGAACGACGGAGACGGCCAAGACGGTACCGCCGACGCATTCCAGGTAAGATACGACAAGGGAACCGCAGGCGAAGTCAGCAATCTGCCCAATGACAGAGACGAGTACACTATAGGTCAAACCGTCTATGTAAGAGCGATGGAGCCGACAACATTCGGCGCCCACTTCATAGGCTGGAAGCTGAACGGCGAAGGAAAAGAAGGATTGGCGGATCCGAAATACGGAAATAACTATAAGGGCAACGACACATTCACAAAGAGCGGAAAGCTCGATGTGCTGACCGCTCAATGGGATAATATGCCAACGGTTAACTACAATATGAGCGGCGGAGAGTGGACATCGGATAAAACATATAATGACGATACCCCGTTCACCGAGACCGTTGAGCGCACTGATTCCTATACGCTGAATACCGATGTCAAGCCCACGCATGAGGCTCAGATAGAACGTAAAAACGTCGCCTTCGCTGGCTGGACAACGAACGAGGCTTATGCGGCTTTGGAAGCGGGCGAAAGCGCGCGTGATACCTATTATATCACTTCCGAAGGAAAGCTTAATAAAGAGCTTGGCGAATTTAACGTATCATCCGATCTGGTAAAGACTATCGGCACAGATGACGGCAAAGAAGAATACAACGTATACGCTGTATGGGCCGAGGACAGCCGCGGCGGCGCCGACGGAAACACCTCCGACGGCATACCCGACTACACGCAGGTGATCTATGTGGGCGGAGAGGATAAGGCTCCTAAATATAGTGATATTTCCGATCCCAAACCCACCGCTCAGTATCTGCCGATCGACACCAACAGCTACGCGGACGGCGCGGAGATCACCGTGCTGCCCTCCGACGCGCTGCAGAGAATACCGCGCCTTGAGGGCTACGAGTTCCGCGGCTGGTATTCGACGAATGATGGTTATCATAATAATGACAGCTACGGCGCAGATTACGCCGGCAATCTGAATTCACTGTTTGACGAGCATGATAATGACATGCCATATCAGCCGAAGCAGTATGAAGACTCGGTTCCTTACAGTGATTATCCCGGTTTCACCGTGCAAGATGCCGACACCAAATTAACAAAGACTGCCGGCAGCGGAATGATAACCCTGTACGCGGTTTGGGAGCCGGCGAGAAACGGCGTGCTCTATCACGAAAACGGCGGCACTTGGGGCGATCAAAAGCCCGTTGACCCGACAATGTACGCCGAGGGCGCGAGTGTGCCTTTCATAAGCGACGATATTGCCGGACTGCCCGGTAGCGAGGAAGTCGAGCCGACATATTGGCCGACCCTCGATTACGCGGTATTCCTCGGCTGGACGCGCAACAGCTCGCACGCCAGAATAACGAGCATTGACGAAGTGACAAAGCTCACGCAAGGCGATGATAAAGAGCTGTATATCAGAAATCAGACTTCCGGCATAGCAACACCCGCTAAAGACAATACCGTGCCGTTCAAGACGGACGACGGTCAGAACGTGATGAACCTCTACGCGGCCTGGGCGGTCGACGCAAAGGATTCGAAAGTCGCCGGCGGTACAGGCGAAGGCGACGGAGTACCCGACTATTATCAGGTTATATACGACGGCAACGCCACCGCCGGCGCGGTATCGGATATACCAATCGACACGGCAGTATATAACAAAGACGCGAGTGTTACTATAAAGAACGAATCAAATGGCGGCATACCCACGCGCGCGGGCTTCAAATTTATGGGCTGGAGCCTCAACACCCCCACCGTTGAAGGGGGCGCAAAACTCTATTATCCATCGAGCGAAACGCCCGAAGGCAGCACATATGACTACGAGACAGACCCGACCCAATTCACCAAAACGGCAGGCTGCGATACTCTGTATGCGATCTGGGAAGGCAATCCCACCGTGTTCCATGTGCTGTATTACGGAAACGGCGCCGATATCGGCAACGCTCCGATAGACAGCCAAACATATACCGAAGGCGCTGATGTTAAGGTATTGGACAACAAAGGCCCGGGAAACGACGGCATAGGTAAATACGAGCGCTACGGCTACACCTTCCTCGGCTGGAACAAGACGAGATTTACCGCGATAGATTCAAAAGACAGCGAAAATTATAATAAGCTTCAAAGCGGCGATGAGAATGAAAAGCTGATCAATCCGGAAGATACGATCCAAATGAAACCGGATCCCCGCACCGGCGTTATGATTTTATACGCGGTATGGGCGGCGGACGCTCACGGAAGCGCCGACGGCGGAGACGGAACTCCCGACTATGAGCAGGTTGTCTACGAGCAGGGCGACGCCGATAGCGTGACCGGAATGACACTGCCAACGGCTGTACCCTACGAAAGCGGAGACCACGCTATAATAAGCGAAGAACCCAAATGGGAAGGCCACACATTCACAGGCTGGCTGAGCAACGAGACGGAGCCTGAAACCTATAAATACAGTGACGGCGGCGATGTAAAGGTTGATGAGGCTAATATACCCAAGACCGGATTGATCCTCACTGCCCAATGGTCAGCGGAAGCGACCCTTACCTATGACTTAAACGGCGGTAAAAAGAATGGAAGCGAGGCTAATATAACCAAGACTTTCCCGAATTCCGAGGACTATACTCTTAATTCCGATAAAGAAGTTGACGGCGTTGAAAAGGACGGCTATGTTTTGATCGGCTGGACCGAGGATGAGGCCGCGAACGGCGTTGGGGAGTTCGGAACCGTCGAGCATCCGCTCGGCTCGGTAGAGTTAACGAAACAAGTAACCGTTGCGGCGGAAGGCACCACGGTCTACGCGGTATGGGCGAAGGACACCAACAAGGATAAGGGCGGCAACAATGTCGGCGCGGACGCCTATGAGGTATGGTACGACATGGGCTTCTATCCCAAAGATGACAAGACGCACCCCGGCGAGGCTGTTCACGACGCGGTCAATATGCCTCCCGATCAGAAAGAGGAGACTATCGGCGCAAACGTGACAATTCCCGATGATACGAAAAATATTCCCACGCTCGATGGATACATATTCTCTGGCTGGAGCCTCAATAATCAGCATGACGACGACGGCAGACCTCTGTATCAGCCGGGCCAGAACTTCCCCAAGAGCGGCTATACCGATATTCTCTACGCGGTATGGGCGACCAATACGAACAAGACGCTGACATATAACGCCAACGGCGGTAATCTCACGAGAACCAGTGGAGATTCGCCGGTTACATGGAATGGTACGACCGGAACTCAGAGCGAGATCCCCGCGGGCACCGATGTCTATCTTGAGGGCGATGGTCCGCAAGGAAGCCACACCAACAGTTTCACAAAGGCCGACGCCATATTTATCGGCTGGACCGCCGAGGAACCGCCCCCCGGAGGCAGCCTCAAACCCGTATACGGCGAAAAGCTTGGCGCAGGCGAAAAATTCCCGACATTGATAAATCTCACAATAATGAGCGAGGACAAAACCGTGTACGCCGTATGGTCGACCGACACATTCGGCAGGAGCGGCGCGGACGGAACAGCCGATATCTATCAGATAAAGTATGATCCCGGCAAATATCCGGCGGGCGACACGGAACATCTCGGACAGCCGCCGGTTGAGGCGAGCAGCGTGACGGGTCTGCCGGCGGATTACGACGCGCACACTATCGGTCAGCACGCGGTGGTTTCCAATCAAACTCCCGAGCTCAAGGGCTACAAATTCCTTGGCTGGAGCCTGAATGATCCGAATGAGCAAGGCTATAAGTCGGGAAGCGAGCTCTATCAGGCGGGCGACCATTTCGACAAGGCAGCTCAGCTCGACACCCTCTACGCGGTATGGGAGAAGATAGATTATCTGAAACTGACATACAACGCGAATAACAAGTTCGGCACAGGCCCGTCCGACGCGGCTCAGTCGTATGATTCCGGTAAACAGTTCGTGACGGGAAATACAGTGACGCTTGAGGATATTAAACAAAACGATGTCACCAATCCCGGCGGCGTATGGCTGGGCTGGACGGATGAGGAGCATCTGTCAGGCGTTCAAAACAAATGTGTCGGAACCGAAACGGCTCCGTTTGACCCGGAGATACTTATAAAGGATGTCACATTTGAGAGCGATCCCATTACGGTTTACGCAGTATGGGGCGAGGATAAGTATAATAAAGCTAACCCCGGTGAGGAAGGTCATGACACGACTGCCGACGCTTATCAGGTTAAGTACGAACCGGGCGATGCGGGTCCTAAGGCGACCAATATCCCGAATGATCCGGAAACGTACACGCCCGGAGTCGAGGTATACGCGATCCGCGGCTCGCGGAGCGAAGTCAACAACGGTTTGCCCTCGGGATACGCGGGATACCATTTCGCGGGTTGGAAAGTCAACGATACGGGGCAGGTAATAATGCCCGGCGAGCACTTTACCAAGACCGGAAAGCTTGATGTGCTCACCGCGCAGTGGGTCGAGGATACGGACGATTATTCGATCCAATATGATATCAATGATTTCGAGTCCGGCACCCATGATGTTAACGGCTCAGCACCCACCGGCGGCACAAACTACAGTTTAGACAGCAAATTTATAGCTCAGTCTGCGGATATCACAAAAGAGGGAGCGGTATTTATCGGCTGGAGCCCGACAAAATACGAGACAAATGAGACCCAAAGACCGGAAGATCTGATCGACGTCGGCGCGGCTAAGATTCTAAATGATTATTCTACCAAGTTGGTTGGCAAGGTCCTCACACTGTACGCGGTATGGGCGGCCGATTCGAACGGCGACGGCTATGCCGACTTCAGACAGATAATCTATAAGTCGGGCGTAAGTGGAGCGGGAACTCCGGATGATGACCGCACCGATGTTACCAATATGCCCGCAAATCAGCCGATAACCGGCAGCAGAGCAACAGTCGCGTCCGAAATACCCATGAGAACCGATTATATCTTTAAAGAGTGGAAAGACAGCAACGGTAATACCTATAATCCCGACGGTGAGATATCCGCTGTTCCCGCGGGCGGTCTGGTGCTTACCGCGCAGTGGACGTCTGTCACAAAGTACACTCTGACATATAACGCGAATTGGCCCGAAGGAAAAACAGGCACCGGCAGTGTTCCCGCGCAGGTGAGTGAAAAAGTCACCGGCGACGTTGTGGATCTCTTCGGCAATACCGGAAATCTCGTTGCCGAAGGCTACACCTTCCTCGGTTGGTCCACAGACTCGAGCGTTCAGCCGATCAAGAACCACGAGGAAGAAGCGGCGGCTAATGCAAATATCAAAACAAGCGTTACTATTAATAATGAGAATGTCAATGTTTACGCAGTATGGGCTGTAGACACAAAGAGCGGAAGTGTCGCGGGCGGCGGAAGCGTCGGCGACGGTACACCCGACTACAAGCAGGTATTCTATGACCCGGGTCCGGCTTATGAGCAGCCAGGCTTTAGCGGCACTGTTCCCACCGACGAGACCGCGTATAACAAAGGCAGCGAGGTCACGGTCAAGAATGTGGACGCAGGATTCACCTGGGCGGAATATACTTTCCAGGGCTGGAGCCTTGTGAAACAGACCAAGGACCAGGCGGACGGCGCCGAGGGCGCGGGCGAGGAGCACATCACGCTCTCTCCCGGCGACACGTTCAAGATGGACGATGAAATTCAGATTGAAGGACACACGCACGAGGGCGATGACGCGCATACTAACGAGAACGGCGTGACGCTGTATGCGGTATGGGCGAAGAATGCGATCTATCATCTGGATTATGACTTAAACAACGCTAATGAAACCGAGGAGACGCAAACGCATAGAGACAACAGAACATTCCCCACGGGCAGAATGCTCACTCTGGCGGATAGCCCGAATTATTCCGATTGGAGGTTGACCGAAAGAACTCCCGCAAACGCCGCGTTCGCGGGCTGGATCGTGGATAGCGCCGATAACAGCGGAGTTATTAATGCGATCAGAAAGGACGGCAAGCCGATCGTGCTTAATGAGATCTCCGATGAGATAGCAAAAGCGATCGCGCACACCGTTCAGTTTGAGACAAGCGATATTAAAGTTATCGCGGTTTGGGCAAAAGACGAGTTTGACCCCAACAAATCTGACGATAAGCAGGCTGCCGACAAGGTTCCGGACGCCTATCAGGTGAACTACAGTTCAAACGCCGACAAATACGATGGTATTGAGGACGGGGATGTTTCGGGCATACCCAACGACACCGCCAAGTACGCCAAGGGCGACACGGTCCATGTCGAGGGCCTGAATCCTCCGACAGTCAGGGGCTACACATTTGTGGGCTGGAGCCTGAATGACCCCGACGGCAAGGGCTACAATCCAAGCAAACCCGTCGGAGAGGCAAAAGATAAGCTCTATCAGACGGGCGAAACTTTCGAAAAGAGCGGCACGCTTGACACGCTCTATGCCGTATGGGAGCCGATCACATCGCATCAAGTAATATATGACGGAAACGGCGCCGACAAGAGCGCGACAACGCCCGCGCCCGAAAGCCCGTGCTTCAGCGGAGACGTGATCACGCTCAAGACCGCGGAAGAAGCGGACGGACTCACCAGAGAAAACGCCATATTGCTGGGTTGGAGCCTGCAGAAGCACGAGGATCCGATAACCACCGAGGCGGAACTCGATTATCTGATACCCAATGTGGTTATGGAAGATAAGGATATCACCGTTTACGCGCTGTGGGCGGCGGACAGCTACGGCAGCGGCGATAAAGGCGACAACACACCCGACTACAGCCAGTATAAGTACGACGAGAACAAACCCGCGGCGGCGAGCGGCAATGTCAGCGGAATGCCGACAAATGTTTACGATCCGAAGAGCAAAGGCGAATCTATCCCGATCGCGACTGAGGAGCCCACGCTTGATAATTACGTATTCAAGGGCTGGAGCCTGAACAAGTCCGACGGCACGGGATATAAAGACGGCACAAATTTGTATAAATTCGGCACTGACTACGACAGATTCACCAAGACCGACGGCTTCGATGTGCTCTACGCGGTTTGGGAAGGCGACTATACCTTGAAGTTCGACCCGAACCATGACGGCGCTCCGATCGTTTCCGATACAGATGTTCATCGCAGCGGAACAAGCGCTTCGCTTGCCGATAGTTACAAAAAGGCTGCGGGAGCCGAAAAGCCCGACAGAACGGGATTCAAGTTCCTCGGCTGGTCAAGGATCAAGCATAAGGATATTATGACCCAAGGAGCGGCGGAGGATCTGCAGATAATCACATCGGTAGAATTCGCGGGCGGCGACATCACGGTTTACGCGGTATGGGCGAAGGACGCCGACGGCGATCAAATTGAGGACTACTACCAGTACGGCTATGATATGAATGCCGGAGACGACGATGTAGAAAACGTACCCACGCCTCAGTATAACGGTAACAATAATAAAGTTATGACATTGGTAGATATCAGCGGCGACAAAGCGAACGGCAAAGACCCCGTCCGCGAGGGCTGGACATTCACCGGCTGGAGGCTGAACGACAAAGACAACGGCGCTCAGGTCGATATAGGCGGCAAGTTTACCAAGACCGACGGCTACGATATCCTGTACGCTCAGTGGACGACTGCGTACAGTCTGGTATACCACGGCAACAACGACGCCGGAGATGTTACCGATCCCAAGCAGTACAACGACAATAACGTTGTGGAGCTCAGCAAAAACAAGAGCCTTGACGAGCCCGAGCAGCCGATGTTCACAAAAGAAGGTTACGCGTTTGTGGGCTGGAGTCTTAAAGAGAATCCCGCCGACATTACCGACGCGGCAAGCGAGACGGCAGCCGAGATAATCGAGAGCGGAACCGTTACGTTTGACGCCGCGACATTGAACGGCAAAAAGACGATCGACGTTTACGCGGTATGGGCGAAGGACGAAAAGAAGGGACCGAACGGCTCCGAGGGAGCCGACGGCAAGCCCGACTATATGCAGATATTCTATGACGCCAACTATCCGACCGATCCCAACTGGACCGACGAGGTCAAGGCGGCAGTCACCGCGCCCGAGGACGAGAATCTCTACAGCTTCGGCGACCCGATCACCTTCCTCGATGTGAACCATATAGTCGACGGCGTGGATAAGATACCCAACGGCTACAGTCTGGCGGGATGGGCGCACAGAAGGAGCGACGACGGCAGCATTGACGAGAGCCACTTCCATATGCCCGGAACGATCGAGAACATGAACGACGAGCTGAGCGGAACCACTCTCTACGCGGTATGGAACACGCCCGACGATATCTACAGGATCAAGTATAACGAAAAAGGAAATACCTCGGGCGCCGCTCCGCACGGACTCAGAACATACGCCGAGAACGACGAGGCAATTATCCAGGGCGGCGGAACCATGACAAGAGATAACGCGGTATTCGCGGGCTGGAGCCTTGACGAGAATTCAGGAACGAACACGGTAACGGAAATGTCCGACGGCGCAAACTTCCTGGCTGTCGGAACGGTTATCACAATCGCTGATTATATTGATAAGATGATCGACACCGTGCCCGACGACGGCACCAAGACGCTGCATCTTTATCCGATATGGGCGGCTGACGACGACGGCGACGGTATTCCCGATTACAGTCAGGTATACTATGTATCGGGCGTAAGCGGCGAAACGGTCTACAATATGCCCGACAACCACACGGCCGCAAGCGGCGAGAACGTTCAGGTAGCGTCCCAGAGACCCACCAGGACCGGCTACAGCTTTGCCGGCTGGAAGACGAGCGACCTCGGAACCGAAAACAACGACACGGTTTACGGCAGAGGCGCGGATCAGACGAGCAGCTTCACAATGCCCAACCACAAGGTAACGTTCACCGCGCAGTGGAATCCGGTTCAGCTGCAGATCACTTACCATTCCGCGGGCGGAAGAATGATACACGCGGACGGCGAGCACGGCGACCAAGGCGACGTGGCGATAACCCACAGACATATTTACGGCGATGACTCGCTTGACGATTCATACGGACAGACCGTTAAGCTCTATCCGCAGACTCCCGAGGACGCCTCGAAGATTCAGATGAAACTCGACGGCGCGGTATTCGCGGGCTGGAGCCTCACCGACACAATGACCGACGGAAAGGCCGTGGCGTACGCCAGAAAGACGGCTATGCCGAAGATCATAACCGAGGTCGAGAATCTGACCGGATCTGTGGATGTTTACGCGGTATGGGCGGCCGATACCTTTGGCGGCGATCCCGACCCGAGCGTTACGGGCAGCGACAACAAGCCCGATTACAAGCAGGTTCGCTACGACGGAAACGGCGGCGGCGACACGGTGACAAATATCCCGAGCGACAACGGCGAGTACGAGCCCGAAACGCAGGTTCGGGTAAGCTCAAGGATACCGATACGCGCGGGCTACACCTTCGAGGGCTGGGCTCTCAACGACCCGAACGCCACTTCCGACAAGAAGCTCGGCGAGACATTCACCAAGAGCGACGGACTTGACGTGCTGTACGCGATCTGGTCAACGACCACCTACGGCGTTCGCTATGACCCGAATCTGGGTGACAGCTCGGCGAATGTGGATTATATTCCCAATGACACGACCGACTACGCGCCCGGAACATACGTTGAGGTCAAGGACGTTGAAGGAAACGTTCCGACCCGCGACGACGGATGGCACTTTGTCGGCTGGAGCCTCAACAAGTCCGAGGTTTCTGAGGAAGAGTACGAGACGCTTCTGCATTCGGGCGACGGATTCTCGAAGAGCAGCGACAGCGACGTTCTGTACGCTATATGGACCCGGGATTACACCCTGACCTACAGCAAGAACGACAACGGCGCTCAGTCAAGAAGATACCGCGCACCGTTCGTATTCTCCCACAATGAGACGATCGGCATTTACGGCATGATGGTGATAGACCGCGCGAGACCCGGATTCTCACAGAGAGACGGATACGCTTTCGTCGGCTGGACTTTGGATAATACGATAGGCGAAAACGGCGTGATAACAAGCTATGACGCGGTCAAAGACAAGATACTCGGCGACGATCTCCTGATCGGCGACGATGTGGTCAACAACTATATCAATAACGGAAATCTGACGGTATATGCACTGTGGGCGGCCGACAGCTACGGCGGAACGGTCGAGCCCGAGCCTTCGGGCGGCCCGAGCGGAGAACCCTCGGCGTCACCCGGAGCCGAGCCCTCAACATCACCGAGCGGCGAGCCTTCGAGTGAACCGAGCGGAGAACCGACGCCGCCCAAGAAGCCCGCGCTTCCCGACGGCATACCCGATATGTTCCAGATCATGTACGACGCGAACCTGACAGAGGCGGAGATCGCGGCGGGCGTAACGGTTGAGGGACTTCCCGTAATAATAGAGAACAGATTTATACCCGGCGAGACGATCTCGATCGAGGGCCCGGCTCCGACGCGCGTCGGCGACACGGGAATGACATACCACTTCGCGGGCTACGGCTTGAACGCGATCGGCGCTGACGGAATCAATCCGCAGACCGGCTCGTGGTATCAGCCCGGAGAGACGTTCGTAAAGGGCGACGGACTCGACGTGCTGTACGCGATTTGGGAGCCCGACAGCAGAGTTTACAACGTTGTCTATGACGGAACAACGGCGACCGAGGGCGAAGCGCCTATCGACCCCGTACCGTACGAGCTCACCGATGAGATCAACGCTTCGAATGAGGGCGATCTTAAGAAGAGCGGCGCGGCGTTTGTCGGCTGGACAGCCAACAAGAAACTTGACGACAGTCTGCTGAACGAAAACGGCAATGTGACGCAGGCGCCCGAAGGCCTGATAAAGACGGGAGACCTGGTTCAGTTCAAGCTTGACGATCCCGAAGGCCTGATAATGACGATGTACGCGGTATGGGCGGAGGACAGCAACGGCGACGGAGTCGCGGACTACGCGCAGATCCTGTACGAGCCCGGCGTTCCCGCAAGCGAGGAAAACACGGTAACAGGAATGCCGCATAATCCCTCGCCCGTAAGCGACGGCAAGGGCACGGTAGCCGGAGCGGTACCGAGCAGAGAAGGAGGATATACCTTCACGGGCTGGAAGATCAAGGATGATCCGGACAGCAAGCTGTATCAGCCGGACGAGGAGATCACCGACATACCGCCCACGGGACTTGTGCTTGTTGCTCAGTGGCAGGCTGCCGAGCTTGGCGTGACATATCACGCAAACGAGGGCAAGATCACATACACGGGAGCCGACGGCGAGAAAGTGGTTGATCTGGTTAAACACAGCGATATTTATAACGACGAATTGACATACGGCTCAAGCGTGCGGCTTGATCCCGAGAACAAGCTCAAGCTCGAAAGAGAAGGCGCGGCGTTTGTCGGCTGGAGCATGACGCAGAGCTCAACGATATACCTGAGACATCAGGCGATGCCGGAGATAATAACCGAGATAGCGGAGCTCACGGGCGGAGCGGACGTGTACGCGATATGGGCGGCCGACAGCTATAACGGCGATCCCGACCCGAGCGCGACGGGCAGCGACAGCAAGCCCGACTACAAGCAGGTGCGCTACGACGGAAACGGCGGCGGCGACACGGTGACGAATATCCCGAGCGACAACGGCGAGTACGAGCCCGAAACGCAGGTTCGGGTAAGCTCAAGGATACCGATACGCGCGGGCTACACCTTCGAGGGCTGGGCTCTCAACGACCCGAACGCCACTTCCGACAAGAAGCTCGGCGAGACATTCACCAAGAGCGACGGACTTGACGTGCTGTACGCGATCTGGTCAACGACCACCTACGGCGTTCGCTATGACCCGAATCTGGGTGACAGCTCGGCGAATGTGGATTATATTCCCAATGACACGACCGACTACGCGCCCGGAACATACGTTGAGGTCAAGGACGTTGAAGGAAACGTTCCGACCCGCGACGACGGATGGCACTTTGTCGGCTGGAGCCTCAACAAGTCCGAGGTTTCTGAGGAAGAGTACGAGACGCTTCTGCATTCGGGCGACGGATTCTCGAAGAGCAGCGACAGCGACGTTCTGTACGCTATATGGACCCGGGATTACACCCTGACCTACAGCAAGAACGACAACGGCGCTCAGTCAAGAAGATACCGCGCACCGTTCGTATTCTCCCACAATGAGACGATCGGCATTTACGGCATGATGGTGATAGACCGCGCGAGACCCGGATTCTCACAGAGAGACGGATACGCTTTCGTCGGCTGGACTTTGGATAATACGATAGGCGAAAACGGCGTGATAACAAGCTATGACGCGGTCAAAGACAAGATACTCGGCGACGATCTCCTGATCGGCGACGATGTGGTCAACAACTATATCAATAACGGAAATCTGACGGTATATGCACTGTGGGCGGCCGACAGCTACGGCGGAACGGTCGAGCCCGAGCCTTCGGGCGGCCCGAGCGGAGAACCCTCGGCGTCACCCGGAGCCGAGCCCTCAACATCACCGAGCGGCGAGCCTTCGAGTGAACCGAGCGGAGAACCGACGCCGCCCAAGAAGCCCGCGCTTCCCGACGGCATACCCGATATGTTCCAGATCATGTACGACGCGAACCTGACAGAGGCGGAGATCGCGGCGGGCGTAACGGTTGAGGGACTTCCCGTAATAATAGAGAACAGATTTATACCCGGCGAGACGATCTCGATCGAGGGCCCGGCTCCGACGCGCGTCGGCGACACGGGAATGACATACCACTTCGCGGGCTACGGCTTGAACGCGATCGGCGCTGACGGAATCAATCCGCAGACCGGCTCGTGGTATCAGCCCGGAGAGACGTTCGTAAAGGGCGACGGACTCGACGTGCTGTACGCGATTTGGGAGCCCGACAGCAGAGTTTACAACGTTGTCTATGACGGAACAACGGCGACCGAGGGCGAAGCGCCTATCGACCCCGTACCGTACGAGCTCACCGATGAGATCAACGCTTCGAATGAGGGCGATCTTAAGAAGAGCGGCGCGGCGTTTGTCGGCTGGACAGCCAACAAGAAACTTGACGACAGTCTGCTGAACGAAAACGGCAATGTGACGCAGGCGCCCGAAGGCCTGATAAAGACGGGAGACCTGGTTCAGTTCAAGCTTGACGATCCCGAAGGCCTGATAATGACGATGTACGCGGTATGGGCGGAGGACAGCAACGGCGACGGAGTCGCGGACTACGCGCAGATCCTGTACGAGCCCGGCGTTCCCGCAAGCGAGGAAAACACGGTAACAGGAATGCCGCATAATCCCTCGCCCGTAAGCGACGGCAAGGGCACGGTAGCCGGAGCGGTACCGAGCAGAGAAGGAGGATATACCTTCACGGGCTGGAAGATCAAGGATGATCCGGACAGCAAGCTGTATCAGCCGGACGAGGAGATCACCGACATACCGCCCACGGGACTTGTGCTTGTTGCTCAGTGGCAGGCTGCCGAGCTTGGCGTGACATATCACGCAAACGAGGGCAAGATCACATACACGGGAGCCGACGGCGAGAAAGTGGTTGATCTGGTTAAACACAGCGATATTTATAACGACGAATTGACATACGGCTCAAGCGTGCGGCTTGATCCCGAGAACAAGCTCAAGCTCGAAAGAGAAGGCGCGGCGTTTGTCGGCTGGAGCATGACGCAGAGCTCAACGATATACCTGAGACATCAGGCGATGCCGGAGATAATAACCGAGATAGCGGAGCTCACGGGCGGAGCGGACGTATACGCGGTATGGGCGGCCGACAGCTATAACGGCGATCCCGACCCGAGCGTGACCGAGCCCGACGGCAAGCCCGACTACAAGCAGGTGCGCTACGACGACAACGCGGGCGACGAGATCGTTGAGAACATGCCGTTTGACGACGGTGTATATGAGCCCGGAACAATGGTCGACGTAAAGATGGATATACCCGTCCGCGAAGGCCACGAGTTCATCGGCTGGGCTCTCAACAACAGCCACGCGACAGAGGCCGACAAGCTCGGAGCGCAATTCGAAAAGGGCGACGGACTTGATGTTCTGTATGCTATATGGAGAGCGGTTCAGCCGAGCGCCACTCCGGAACCCACGGATGAGCCGATCGCAACGCCCGAGCCCACGGATGAGCCGATCGCAACGCCCGAGCCCACGGATGAGCCGACAGCGACACCCGAGCCCACGGATGAGCCGATCGTAACGCCCGAGCCCACGGATGAGCCGATCGTGACACCCGAACCCACGGATGAGCCGACAGCTACGCCCGAAACCTCCGAGGAACCGATCGTAACGCCCGAGCCTTCCGAGGAGCCGAGCGCCACTCCGGAGCCGCCCGCAACTCAGGCGCCCGGATTGAAACTGACTTATGACGGCAACGGAGCCACCGGCGGAGAAATTCCGTTCGACCCGACGGAATACGGACGCGGAAGCGTTGTTCGGCTTGAGACGCCCGACGATCTCACCAGAGTCGGAGCAATATTCTTAGGCTGGAGCATGAAGTGCGCGGATACGCTCATCACAAGCGCGATCCAGCAGACAAACGCTGAAATAGTCGATGAGGTAACATTTACGGACAGCGATATCACCGTATACGCGGTATGGGCCGCGGACAGCAGAGGCGGCAGCACACCCGTGACACCGCCGACACCCACTCGTGACCCGAGCGCTTCGGCCGATCCCGACGCCACACAGGCGCCGGAGGGCGAACCGTTATATCCCGACGGTATTCCGGACTACATGCAGGTGATTTACGACCTGAATTACAGCACAAACGCTCAACCGCCCGTTGATTCCGAGCCGCATGAGTTTGGTGATACCGTGACCGTAACTGCCGAGAGAGTAACCAGAAGCGGTTACACGTTCTTGGGTTGGAACACAGACCCGAAAGCGGCGACGGCTCAGTATACGGCCGGTGACAAGTTCTCAATGCCTGCCAACGGAATCACGCTCTATGCCGTATGGAAGAGAAACGGCAGCTCCGGCGGTTCCGGCGGAGGCGGAGGCGGCGGCAGCTGGGGCACAGGAGCCACATCGACACCCGCGCCCACGGCGACAACAGCGCCGAACAACGGCGGCGG
>CANRHV010000005.1 GCA_947630505.1 uncultured Monoglobus sp.
GGCGTATCGCTCGGCTCCGCGCTCACGATCGGCGTCTGCGTCGGTGTCGCTGTCGGCTCATGCGTCGGCTCCGGCGTATCGCTCGGCTCCGCGCTCACGATCGGCGTCTGCGTCGGTGTCGCTGTCGGCTCATGCGTCGGCTCCGGCGTATCGCTCGGCTCCGCGCTCACGATCGGCGTCTGCGTCGGTGTCGCTGTCGGCTCATGCGTCGGCTCCGGCGTATCGCTCGGCTCCGCGCTCACGATCGGCGTCTGCGTCGGTGTCGCTGTCGGCTCATGCGTCGGCTCCGGCGTGCCGCTCGGCTCCGCGCTGACCGGGGGTTTGGGCGGAGCCTCGTGTGTCGGCGATGATGTTGCTGTCGGCGTCGCGGTAGGCGTCACCGTAGGAGTTACTGTCGGTGTCGCCGTAGGTGTTGCGGTTGGTGTTGCCGTAGGTGTCGCTGTAGGAGTGGGTGTCGGCGTTATCGTAGGCGTTGCTGTAGGTGTTGCTGTAGGCGTTGCGGTCGGTGTCGCCGTAGGTGTTGCTGTAGGCGTTGCGGTCGGCGTTGCGGTCGGTGTCGCCGTAGGTGTCGGCGATGGCGCCTCGGTGGGCGCGGCCGCGCTTACAAATGTTGCTCCGACAGTGACATCACTGTTCGGCATAACAAAGCTGTAATTGTTCTCGTCAATGCTTGTGACTTGCGTTTCCGGCGTAATATTTACGGATTCGGCCTTGAATCCCTCATCGGGCACGGTCTTGACATTCACCGTCTCGCCCGTTCTCGCGGCGATGCCGCCGCCCGTCACCGTCACGCTTTCAATACCGATCTTTGAGCCGTCCGCCCACGCGTAAAATTCCTGACCCGCAGTGCAGTCAAAGCTGTGTTCATAATATCCCTCGGTCGGCTTTTGACTCTTTTGCACAATATATTTTTTGTTTTTATTGTCGTAAATATTGAGTTCCTTGCCTCCGTAGACATAAAAGCTGATTTTCATTTTGCCGTCCCGACCGGGATTTATCAAAAACACGCTTCCGGCCGGTTGATTAGACGATGTAAACGGGGGCTTGACCGTCGGGTTAGTATCGCCTTTAGCGCTGAATCGATCTCCGAACGGGTACACTTTGGTGGTACTGTCATACATCTTTATTGTTCCGTCGGTATCATCCGTTCCGTTGATATTCAACGTTTTCGCGCCGCTTATCTCGCTTTGATGGTCGGCCGCCGACCATGTTACCTCTCGGCTTGACGCGCCGTTTATCTCGATCGAGCCGTTTTCTATATTCTCGGCTATTGAGATATTGTGAACAGGCGCCGCGGTGGGCGCGGGCGTGTTTGTCGGCGTGGGAACGGGCGTGGCCGTGGGCGTCGGCGTAGGAGTAGCGTTCGGGTCAGGCGTGGGCGTCGGTATCACATTGCCCTCAACCAGCCCATTAGCGTACGTCTCTATATTTAGATATTTGCCGTCTTTATCCTTCTCCAGCGCGTCGGAAGCGTCGTTTTTATCAAGACCGACCTGATCCTCATAAGTATCGGGCATACCGTCGTTGTCGGTGTCCTCTGCTTTGGTGCCGGAATATGTGATTTTAGGTAAATTCAGCCAGTCCTCATAATCGATCAATCCGTTTTTGCCGTAATATGCTTCTCTGTTCCTCGCGCCCCGAACCGCACGCTCATCGACTGCGTCTCTTTTAAGACTGGCTCCCGCTTTCTCAAGCACTAATTCATACGCCTCGGAAGCGGATTGCGTTTCTATTGTATACTTGTGGATATATTGGGTGTGGTTGGTATCGGTTCCCGGGACGTTCTCATCATATTTTTCGATATTATATGTTTTTACGTTATTTTCAAGCCTATATGCGGATGATATTGTATTATCCGCATTGATCTTATTAACCGTATCATTGGCGCTTTTAGCATCATAATAATTTCCGTCAATAGCAAGATCTGTGGAAACTCCGCTCTTAGAAGGAGTAAACTGATAAAACCTTTTTATGCTGCTGCTGGCGGGACCTTCCTTGTAATAATTATTGACAAGATTCACCCTGACCATATTTTCGCCGCCGTATGACGCATTATCGCGCCAGTTATAGAACACATTGTTTCTAACATCAAGCAAACTTTCGGTGTCGGGTTTATTCGCATAAGATGTAGTCGTCTCGCTCGTCGCAACTCTGGGGAAACGACTTTTGGCATTGGAAATAAAATTATGATGATAGGACATGTTTTCTCCGCCCCACAGACCTCCGTAGCCGTGCTCCTGAAGATCGGTTCCTTCAATATGTATAGATTTATTGAGCGGCTCGGTAAGCAGGCACCACTGAACGGTTGAATCCTTTATGGCATACAGCGAACAACACTCATCATTTGACCAGCTCATGCTGCAATGGTCAACTATAACGTGGTTCTGATGTTTTCCGTCGGTAAAAGTGTCCTCGTCATACTTCTTAGCATCGAAGTCATATACGCCCATTCTGAATCTCAGATAGCGCACGATTATATTGCTCGCCTGCACATAAGTTGGCGCGCCCGAGATACAAATTCCGTCGCCGGGCGAAGTCTGGCCCAAGATCGTCAGATTTCCCTTTTTCAGATAAATCGGCGTTTCAAGATTTATGGTTCCCGCCACGTCGAACACGATTATTCGGTTCTCTTTTGAAACCGCGTCGCGCAGTGAGCCTTCGCCGCTGTCATCCCGATTTTTCACATGATAAATTTCCGGCTTTGACGCGGCTCTTGCGCCGGTGGTGTACATTCCGCCGCCTTCCGCGCCCGGGAACGCCGGAAAATCACCGTCAGCCGCAAGGGGAGCTATGTCCGCCGCTGAAACGGCGTTTTCTCCGTGAATATTATAGGCGCAGAGCGTCAGGCACAGCGCCGCGCACAGTATAAAAGAAATTGCTCTTCTCATCTGTTCTCCTCCGTAACGCTAAATCTGTTTTTCATACGCTTCCGCCATCGGGCTCAGCGTCTCGAAATTCCAAATATAGATTTTTATGCTTCCGCTTTCGGGCTTTTTGTAATCGACCGCCGAAATATCACTACCGGTTATGTCGTACATTTTTGTGTCAGTAAGGGTTCCGCCCTTGCCGTATGACGCGATTATCAGCTTGGCTCTGTCGGAGCCGTTTCCGTTATATTTCAAATCAATATTTATCTTTCCGTCATCGCCGAACTCGCAACCCGCTATCTCATAAAGATGATCGGGCTTAGCCTCGGAAGTGGGCGCGGGTGTCTCGCCGGGCTTTTCGGTCACAGTCGGGCTTTCCGTCGGCTGCGGCGCTGCTGTGGGCTTCGCCGACGGCTCCGGCGTGCCGGTGGGCGCCGCTGTGGGTCCCGGTGTGTCGGTAACCGCCGCCGTGGGTTCGGGCGTGTCGGTGGGCGCCGCCGTTGGTTCGGGAGTTGGCAGCGGCAGCGACTCGTCCTTAAATTCCGCTCCGACAACCACGTCGCTGTCGGGCATTACGAACGAAAAGCTGTTTTCCGCGAGCATACGCGTTTCGGTCTTTGGCGTTGTGTATATGCCGTGGGCCTTAAAGCCGCTGCTTGGCACGGTCGTGATATTCACCGTCTCGCCGACCTTGGCGGAGGCTCCGCCGCCTCCGGTCACGGTCACGCTCTCGACGCCTATCTTCGAGCCGTCGGCCCAGGCGTAGATCTCGCGGCCCGCGTAGCACTCAAAGGTGTGCTCGTAGTAGCCCTCGGTCGGCTTTTGGTTTCTTTGCACGATATATTTTTTCGCGGCGTTGTCATAGATATTAAGCTCCTTGCCGCCGTAGACATAAAAGCTGATCTTCATCTCTCCGTCGACCGCGGGCTTTATCATATAAACGCTTCCGCTCGGCTTGTTCGAATCGGTGAACGGCGGCTTGGCGGACGGGTTGTTCTCGCCTTTGGCGCTGGTTCTGCCGCCAAACTCAAACGCGGCCGTGGTCGGATCGTACATCGTTATTGTGCCGTCGCTGCCCTCGGAGCCGTTGAGGTTAAGCGTCTTTTCACCGTCTATCTCGCTCTTATGCTCCGCCGCGTTCCATGTTATCGTTCGGCTCGAAACGCCGTTTATCTCGATCGAGCCGTTTTGCATGTTCTCGTCCACCGTTATATTGTGTCTCGGTATCGGAGTTGGGGTTGGCGTGGGGGACGGAGTGGGCGTGGGCTGATTTGGGTCAAGCGTGGGCGTCGGAGGGATCTCCAGCTCGTTGCCCTCAGCCAGCCAATTGGCGTACGCCTCTATATTGAAGTAGCCCTCGCTCGTTTTACCGAGCGCGTCGTTTTTGTTTATGTCGAGCCCGTGGTCCTTCTCATACTCGTCAGCCATTCCGTCGCCGTCGGTGTCATTGGGCACGGTCCCGGAGCTGTAAGTTATATCCGGCATTTTCTTGAGATGCGCCAGGTCGATTATTCCGTTATTGCCCATTTCGGCGGTTCCGTTTCTCGCGTCGTTCACCGCGCGCTCGTCTACCGCGTCTCGCTTGAGGCTGTCGCCCGCGTGCTCGAGCACAAGGTTAAAGGCTTCCTCGGCGGAGTGGGTGCCGATAGGGTATTCGCGGATATACTGCGTGTGGTTTGTCGTTGTTCCGGCTATGGTCTCGTCGTATTTCTCTATATTGTAGGTTTTGCAGTCTCTTGTGTCAACGCCCTTTGTGTTGTCCTCGTTTATCGCTCTGACCGTGGACGATTGACTGTTTTTTGAGGCATAATAATTTCCGTCAACAGCTATGTCGGTTCCCCATTTTGACTTGCCGCCCTTGCTGCCGCCGTACATCTCATAAAATCTGTTGACCGAGCTGCTGGCGGGGCCCTCTTTGTAGTAATTCGAGACCAGATTCACGCGCACGCCGTTCTCGCCGCCGTAGGAGTTGTTGCCGTTCCAGTTGTAGAACACGTTGTTTCGGATATCGAGCAGACTCTCGGTGTCCTTGCCGCCCTTGTAGGAGCTGACCGTCTCGCTTGTGCCCACTCGGGGAAAGCGGTTGTTGGCGCTTGACACCATGTTGTGGTGGTACGAGACGTTGACGCCGCCCCAGATGCCGCCGTATCCGTGAGCCTCTATGCCGCTGCCCTCGTCGTGTATCGAGCGGTTGAGCGGCTCGGTCATGATGCACCATTGGATGGTGGAATCCTTTATCGCGTAGAACGAGCAGCACTCGTCGGTTGACCAGCTCATGCTGCAGTGGTCGACAATCAGGTTCGAGGTGCTGCTTGTGCCGCCCAGCGCGTCGTCGTCATACTTTTTGTCGACCTCGCTGTAGACGCCCATGCGGAACCTGAGGTAGCGCATAATTATATTGTCGGCGCTGACCTTGACCGGAGCGCCCGAAATACATATGCCGTCGCCCGGCGCGGTCTGGCCCAGGATAGTCAGATTCTTTTTTGAAATATTGATCGGCGATTTAAGCTTGATCTCTCCCGCCTCGTCAAACACGATTATCCTGTTCTCTTTTGAGACCGCGTCGCGGAACGAGCCCGTACCGCTGTCCCCAAAATTATTAACACGATAGATCTCGGGCTTTGACGCGGCTCTGGCGCCTGTGGTATACATTCCGCCGCCCTCCGCGCCGGGGAAGGCGATAAGCTCGTCGGCTGCAGCGGTCTCCTCGGATTCCGCCGCGAAAACCGTCGGCGAAAGACACAGCGCCATACACAAAAACAGAGCGATAAATTTTTTCATATATATTCCTCCTGCAAAAAAATTTTCAAAAACAAAAGAGACCATAATTCAAGGGTACGCAAATAAACCCTTGAATTACAGTCTCGCAAATTCATTATGAACCGCGGCCCCGGGAATTACCAAAATTCCGTGATGACGAGGTCCGCGACGGCTCGCACCGCATGCTACTCCCCAAATTCCTCATAATTATACCATGCTTTCCCGTGTTTTTCAAGCGAAAATAACAGGTTTTTTTGACATATAATTCGGCTTTATTGTCCGTTTGAGGCAAGCTTCCCCAAACGCTGAGCCGCATCGGGATTTTATTTGCCCAAATATGTAAAGTGCATGTAGTTAACGGTTCCGCTCACCCAGGCGTTGCCGCCCCAGAGCCATCCGTATTTGGCGAAGGTCTGCACGACCGCGCCGGTCGGAGCAAACGAGAATATCGAGTTGTCGGGGTCATAGAAGGTTCCTATCTGCTGTCCGCTCTTGTAGACGCAGTAGTTCTCGTTGTAGTTTATGTCAAGAACCGTGCCGTAGTTGTTCTCGGGCAGGCTTCCGCCCGAAAGCGCGCTTCTCCATGCGTATCCGGCCACATCCTTGATCGGCGGCTTTGTCGGCGAATTGTATATCTCGTTGAATATAGCCACAACGTCGTCCTTTAATACCGTGTTGATCTTAAACGTCCGCCAGCCTGTCTGCAGCTCGGTCGCGCCGTCGGGCAGCTCCCAAACGGGCACCGTGACCTCTGTCATATGAGCGTCGGCTTCCTCCATGGACGTGTATCTGATCCCCAGATCGCCGAATATTCTCATCTCTTTGTCCATTGCCTCGCCGGTCGCGAGCGTCTCGGAATAGGTTTTGAGCTGATACAGTCCGTTCGCGTCGGGCATCTGAAGCGGCGTGCCGCTTGCCGCGAATCCTCCGCTTCCGTCCGGAGCGGGCACGGGCTCGGTGTCGACCACCGGCTCTCCGGTCCCGCCCACAACCTCGCCGCCGGGTGTGACGAGAGTTTTGTCGGGCGCGTTGCGCAGCGCTATGACCGTGCCGTTGGTCTGCATTACCGTTTTCTCAAGCGTGTAAATGCGTCTGCCGTTCGAGTCGGTTCCCTCTTTGAGTGCCGACTGTATCTGACCGTCGACATCTCTGCCGTATTTTACGAAGCAGCGGTAGGCTATGATCGCCGCCTCCTCGCGGGAGACGTAATCAAGGGGCTTGAACAGGCCCTCGTATCCCGCCATCAAGTCGTTGTCGAGCATAAACGCCACGTAGTCTCTGGCCCACGAGTCGATCTGCCACGCGTCCTGGATATCGTCAAACACTCCGCTTGACGGAAAATACGGACCCAGAACGCCCGCCGCCGAGAGCGTGCTCGTTATGACCTTGCACATCTCCTCGCGGGTTATGAAGTTCGCGGGGAAGAAATGACCCTCGCCGTCGCCGCTGATGATGCCGGCGTAGTACGCCATATTGGGAAAGGCGTTGTCGGTATCAATAAACGGATTATACGCGTTTGACGACACATTCTCGGCCGTTATCGTGGCATAGATATTGACCGCCACGTTTATAAAATCAAGTCTGTTTATGGCGTCGCTGTAAGGCTTTTTGCCGTATTCCGTGGAAATAAGGCTGTAGTCCATCGCGCCCTTTACCGTGTCGGTCGCCCACCAGTTGGGGTCATAGGCGTAGGCGCCAAGGCTTGATATTAGCAGACAAAGCGTCAACAAAACCGCTGTAATTGTCTTTTTCACAAAAACACCTCTTTAATAATCACTGATTAATTTCCGTGTAAAACACGGATTTAATTATAACACAATTTTCTTGTTTTCTCAACAAAGAGGCATTATTATTAATAGAAATTTAATATAAAGTTCATAATAATGGAAATATTTTACTTCAGAAATATTTTATTTCTTTTTATATTCCTCAACTATGAATCTGGGACGAGCCTTTGTCTCTCTGTAGGTCTTGCCTATATACTCGCCTATAACTCCGATCGACACCAGCTGAACGCCGCCCAAAAACCAGATCGAGCACATCAGCGAGGCCCAGCCGCCCGATGAACTGCCGATGAATTTGCTGATCAGCGTGTATATCGCCGCGATTATGGCCGCGGCGCACACGAGCAGTCCGAGCCAGCCGACTATCCTGATCGGCTTGATGCTGAACGAGGTTATTCCGTCAAACGCGAGCGCCAACATCTTTTTGAGCGGGTATTTGCTCTCGCCCGCGAATCTTTCGGCGCGCTCGTAATAAACGCTGTCGCTCTTAAAGCCGATAGCGGGCACTATGCCGCGCAGGAACAGATTAGCTTCTTTGTACTCGGCAAGAGCGTTCAGCGCCCTTTGGCTCATCAGTCGATAGTCGGCGTGGTTGAACACGACCTCGGTGTCCATTGACGCCAAGAATTTGTAGTAGCCCTCGGCGGTGAACCTCTTAAAGAACGTGTCGGTCTTGCGCTTGCTGCGCACGCCGTACACCACGTCGCAGCCGTCGTCAAATTTTTTCACCATCTCGGGGATCGCGTTTATATCGTCCTGCAAGTCCGCGTCGATCGAAACCGCGCAGTCGCACTCATCCTTGACGGTCATAAGACCCGCCAGCAGAGCGCGCTGATGTCCCGAGTTGTGGGCGAGCTTCACGCCGCGGAATATGCCGTCGCTGTCGCAAAGTCCGCTTATTATGCTCCAGGTTTTGTCTCGGCTGCCGTCGTCCACCATAACGATTTTACTGTCGGGTGAAATCAGACCGTCGCCCTCCATTTTTGCGAAAAGCTCGCGCATGCGCGACGACGTTTCACCCAAGACCTCTTCCTCGTTATAACACGGCATAACAACGAAAAGTTTTGTGTCTTTCATCATTATCACTTCCTATAAAATTAATTATTACAATTTTTGAACAAAACGGGTAGGCGGAAAGCCTACCCTTTAAGTTCTGTATTTTATACTCTTTTACTCGGCCGCAGCCTCGCCTGCCGCCTGCTGAGCCGCGTCGGCTGCCTGATCGGCCGCGTCCGCCGCTTGGTCTGCCGCTCCCGCAGCAGCGTCCGCCGCGTCACCCGCTGCCTCGTCAACAGCGCCCGCAGCTTCGTCAACAGCACCTTCGGCCTCGCCTTCCGCAGCGTCGCCGGTCTCGGCTTCCGCCTGCTGAGCCGCCATATCCTCGGCGCTCATAACGATGTTGCCGCTCTCGTCTACTAAGTTTCCGTTTTCGTCAACCGTGACGTTCATCGACTGGCTCGCGTCGGGATTGCTCTCCTCGGCCGCCTCGTCCTCAAGGTTTGCCTGACGGATCGAGACATATGTCAAAACGATGGATGACAGGATGAACAATATGGCGAACACCGCCGTAAACTTACGGAGCATCGCATCGATCGTTCTGCCTTTATTCTTGCCGAAAAATGTTTCGGCGCCGCCGGCAATAGCGCCGGACAAACCCTGCTGCCTGCCGTGCTGCATGAGCACGATAACCGTGAGCACCAGAGCGATAATTACATGTACAATAACCAAAGCTGTTATCATTTAAACTTCCTCCTTATACGCCGCGCGTATAGTAATATATTACAGTGTTGCTAAACATCAGTATTTTAGATTATAGCACACTCAAACACAAAATGCAAGAGTTTTTTTCAAATATTGCAAATTTTTTTAAAATTTATGCTTACACCCGCTACAGCTCGAAATTCTGCGCTCTGTGAGCCTTTCGGTAGGCGTCGGGAGTGAGGCCCGTGTACTTCTTAAAGGACGTGTAAAAATAGCTTCCCGAATTGAGACCCACCTCTTTGCCAATATCGCGTGCGGTCAGATTGGTTTCGATCAGCATTTTGCAAACCTGGTCGAATCTCTTGTGGGTCAGGTATTCCGATATGGATATGCCCTGGCTCTTTTTGAATATGCTTCTGATATAATTCGAGCTGCGGTTTACATTCGCCGCTATGACCTCGACCGACAGAGACGAGTCTGTGTAATTCTCGTTTATATATTTGAGGATAGCCAGCACGATAAAATCCTTTTTGGTGTCGGATTTTGACATTTGGATGATCTTCATGACTTTTTTGCATCGCTTTTCCACAAACGCGATCAGATCGTCTATCGACTCAAGCGCCGTGAGCGCTTCTATTATGCTGCCGTCGAAAGACTCGCCGTCGTCCTTTTCGGAAACTATCATGCCGTCGACCGCCAGCAGCAGCCGCGCGGTATGCAGCACAATGGTGTCGTATGACATGTTGTCTATCGTTCCGATAAAAGCTCCGATCGCCCTGCTGAGCGCGATCTCGTCGCGCGACTGGACGCACTCGAATATCTCTCTCTCGAGCAGCGACGGATACTCACAGCTGAGCCTGGACATCGAGAGCGTGTCGTCGTAATTTATTATCGAGAAGGGCTTGAACGAAAGTCTGTAGAGCATGGCCGTGCGGGCGTTTTTGTAAAGCTTTGAGCACTCTTCGGGGCTGCAGCTGCCGGAGGTGCAGAACGCCAGCGTGGTGCTTAGCCCGAAAAGCTCGACAATATGCCGCTTGAGATCCTGAGACTGCTCGCGTATAAACGAAAAGTCCGAGCCGTGGTTCAGCAAAAAGCCCACAGTCATCGCCTCAAACTCGGCGCCGTAGCACTCGGAAAACGCGCCGTAAAGCTCCTCGCCTATATTGCGTATGGCGTATATAATGTCCGGAATGTCGGACAGCGCCACATCGTCTCCGCGTTTTATTCTGACAAGTATCACGGTGAAGTACCGCGACGTCATTCTTATTCCCAGCTCCGCCGAGATCTTGGGATTGAAATCCCTGCTTCCGAGCAGGAGCCTTCTTATAAATTTTTCTCTTTTGCTGAGCTCGTTTCTGTGCTCAAGAGTTGTTATATGCGCGCTTTGACGCATCGTGCCGCTTAATTCGTTAAGTTCCATACCAAAGCCGCCTTTACACAATTAAATTCGATATATGTATTTGATTTTTTACAAATCACAGTCAAATATGTTTATCGTGTAAATAATATAACACAATAAAGCGGCTTTGTAAACATGTAATTTTGACGAAAAACAGAGCGTCAAAATTCGCGTATTAGTTCAATCTCTCTCGGAATTTTCCAAACGGCCGCCTTAACGTTCTCGTCGGCGCGGTAATTGGGCGCGGACGGGTTTTCCGCTCTGCCCGTGTCTCCGAAAATATACTTTTTATCGCCGTACAGATTAAAGCCGGGCGGGCAGCATCTTATCTCAACCAAATGCCGCTCATCCGCCGCCATCGGCGGAACGGGCAGGGTGTTGTTTTCGCCGTAGACATACCCCAAAAACTCATTGTCGAAATACACGGCGATCAACGACGAGCCACCGCAGTCTATTTTGAGTATCGGCCTGTTTATGTTTTCCTCAATATATATGATTTTTTTCGCCGAGGCGTGCTTATCCGCGAAGGGGTATCCGCAGCGAACCAGATTGGTCTCGCTCTCTATTCCGGACGGGCGTATGAAAAAGCTGTCGCGGGTCTGCACTTGTCTTGAGTCAAAGCTGCGCCAACCCTGCGACGGCATGACCTTGAAATCACCCAAAAGAAACGCGAAGGTGTTTCGGCAGTTATCCACGACTATTTTATTCTCTCCCGAAACTATGTTGCTTGTTATGTCGTAGTGCGCGCCGCGCTCATCGGCCGCGCCGCGGCTCACGATTATATCGTTTATGCTCACCCTGCCGCAGGGGTCTGTCACAAGCAAAGTAGTTTTTTCGGCGTAGTCCTCCGAGGCGGTGAAAACGAACTCCGTTTTGCCGCCGTTCTCAAGAGGCATAAGAGGAAGAACGTTATTTTCGGGCAGCGTTATGGTCCATTTATCCTGGTTCACCACAACGGGAACTATCTCCTTGAGCGTGTTGCGGATAAGCTCAAGCGGGATTATCTCGGTGTCGGATTTAGGTATATCGTGAAGAATGCGCGTTCCGCCCGCCTTGGCCTTCTCGGCGTTGAGCCTGCCTTTTTTGTTAAAGGCGCAGCCCGGGGTGACGAGCAGCGTGCCGTATGACTTTTCTCCCATGGTCACTCCCGAGCCGTCAAAAGCCGCGCGGCGCTCGAACAAATTCTCGTCGGTCACGTCAAAGCGGCGGCTCATCTCAAACAGACGGTCGCATATGCCGGTCACCGCCTCGCTGAGCCGCATCGCCTCGCTGTTTTCTCCGCCGGGCGTGTAGCAGCGCTGTATGGCGCGGGTCGGGCACACTACCAATATCCTGTGGGCGCGCTTTTGCTCGATCTCCGCCAGATGCCTCATTTTTTTGAATATCTCGGGTATCACAGCCGACCAGGGCACATGGGTGGGGAACGATATGCGGCGGGCGCTTATGGCTTCGTAGTTAAGGCGCGGATAGCACGAGTTTATCACAAAAGTGGAAATGCCGCACTCCATAAGTTTTCTCAAGCACTCCTCAAAATCCCCGGGAGACAGGCCCCAGCCCGTGCCGCCGAACACCGAGGCCGCAGCATCGCCGCAGCCCTGCTGCCGCGCCAGACCCGACGCCATCGAGGCCGCGAAAACGCTGACTTCATTCGGAGTCTTGACCGTGACCGACGGCGTGAGCGCCCCGCCGCAGCCCTCGGACTCCAGATACGAGCCCCGCTCCTCTATCATATTGATAGGCGACAGCGCGGTGTCGGACGCCATAAAAAGCTTTTTTCCGTGCGATGCGCACCACTGAGCGACGGGCTTTAAGCTGGCGTCTCTGAAACGGGCGGTTATCCTGCGCCAATAGCGGTCTTTGAACTTCGAGGGCTCGCCCTCGGAAAACAGCTCCTTCAAAAAAGGCTCCGCTTCCATTCCGTAGTCGTTTTTGAACTCCACGTCAATCTCGTCATACCAGGGCACGGTCGAGCCGCTCAGATCCGAAAAGCCCGGAAACTCGGCGCAGAAGCCCGTTATATAGTCAAAAGCCTCGCCCGAAAGCCCCGTCTTCACACGCTCATACACGCCGCCTATCGTCTCGTATGCGCACACCTCGTAAAACGGCGAGGAACGGTTCGGGTCGCTGATCTTCATGACCTCGCCGTCGTTGCCGAGAGCCAGACGGCACGAGGCCACGGCGGGCGCCGAGGCTTCTCCGCTCCGCGGCCCGCTGAGGCCGAGCCAAACCGAAAGCTCATTTTCGGCGCAGCTCGCGATCAGCTCGCCGAGCGCGGAAAGAAAGCCGTCCCCGAAGCTTCCGAAGGTCAGCACGACTCCGTCAAATCCGTGTTTTTTGATCTGAGCAAGCCTGTTTTTGATGATGTTCATATCGCCCTCATCGGTGATATCGATAACTTTGTCGATCATCAAAGACAGCAAAAAGTTTAACCCGTTCATAATATTTCTCCTAAAAATAATCAGCGCTTACTTACGCGCCCGCCGTCTGCGGTCGCATTTTCGAAGTTGACAAAACAGTTAATTACTATTATACTATAATTATGGAAAAAAATAAACTGTTTTTTTCAAAAATTTTATAAAGGAGCGAACAAAATGAAAATAGCTTTGATCAACGAAAACTCACAGGCGGCAAAGAACGGCGTGATCTACGCGTCGCTTAAAAAGGTCGCCGAGCCTATGGGCCATGAAGTAGTGAACTACGGCATGTACAGCGCGGACGACGAGGCGCAGCTCACTTATGTTATGAACGGACTGCTCGCGGCGATCCTGCTGAACTCGGGCGCGGCGGACTTTGTGGTTACCGGCTGCGGCACGGGCGAGGGCGCGATGCTGGCGCTCAACTCATTCCCCGGAGTGCTTTGCGGACACGTTACAAGTCCTCTTGACGCGTATCTGTTCGGTCAGGTGAACAACGGCAACGCCATAGCCATGCCGTTCGCGCAGGGCTTCGGCTGGGGCGCCGAGCTGAATCTCGACTATACCTTTGAAAAGCTGCTGTGCGACGAGATGGGCGGCGGCTATCCCAAAGAGAGAGCGGTACCCGAGCAGGCAAACAAAAAGATATTGGACGAGGTAAAAAAGATCACGCACCACGACATCATGTATGTGCTCAAAAATATCGACCAAGACTTCCTGAAAAAGACGATCAGCGGCGAAAAATTCTCGGAGCTTTTCTTCGAAAGCTGCAAGGTTCCCGAGATCGCCGACTACTTAAAGAGCGTTTTAGGCTAAAATAAACTTAAAAAGCAAAGTCGATATTCAAACGGTGCGGCACGAAATGCGCGTTTTTTAACATGAATGATATTGTTTTTTAATTTAATTTATGATATAATTCAATTATAAAGGATTAATCAACAATATTTTTAAGGAGGTAACACTATGAATCCTGTTTCAACACCCTTGCCCGATGATCTCGTCGGCGGACTGGCGGTCGGAGGCATATTGGGATTGGGCGTCGGCTTTTTCATTGCGTGCGCTATCGTGTTTTGGGTCTTCCAAATTATCGCGTACTGGAAAATGTTCACCAAGGCGGGCGTGCCCGGTTGGAAGAGCATTATCCCGTTCTACAACCAATACGTTATGTATAAGCTGACATGGAAAACATCGTGGTTCTGGATCTCGCTGATAGTCGCTGTTGTATACGGCGTATTCACGTCTTTGAACCAAAACTTCCCCGATGTTATGCTCTACGCGGTTCTGCTGCTCGTATTCGCGATCATCATTCTGGTGCTCTCGATAATCTCGTACCACAAGATCTCGAAGTCATACGGACACGGCGCGGGATACACCGTGGGCATGTTATTCCTGTGGCCCATATTCGTGCTTATTCTGGGCTACGGCAAATCAAGATACATAGGCCCCGAAGGCATAGCGAAAACATAACAAGCAAACAAAAAAACAAGGCGGATCCAAAGTGATCCGCCTTGTTTTGCTTTTATTCTCCGGGATATTTCATTCCCCAGCGGGCCCGCATCTCATCCATAACGCCCATCACGAACAAGCTCTCGTCGTGCGGCATTTCCGCGCACTCGATCTTTGCTTCTTTTATAGCCTTTATGCAGGCGCCGAGCTCATATACATAGCCCGATTCAAACTTGGGCGCTATCTCGCGGATGACCTCTTTTTTCTCGTTATATACCTTGGTGTTCTTCCAGTTCGACGGTCCCGCTATCTCGATAATTCCGTTCTCGCACATCAGCGTGATCTTCGAGTCGGTGCACATGTCGGTGCAGCACATCAAAGCGCCCGTCACGCCGTTTTTGTATTTTATCACGGTCAAGCTGTGGTCGTCGACGCCCTTGTCGGACAAAACGCCCGAGCTGTACTCGACCTCAAAATCATCGCCCAGCAGCATCGACGCCGCGGTCACGTTGTATATCCCCAGATCAAGCAGCGCGCCGCCGCCCAGCTTCGGATCGTGTATCCATGCGGATCCCGTCTTTTTTGAGCCGAAATTCGACTGCAGCATCACGGGTTTTCCTATTTCTCCGCTCTCGATAATTTCTTTTATCTCGCGCGCCCACGGGAAAAATCTGGTCCAAACCGCCTCGCATATAAAAGCGTTATGCTCTCTCGCCGTTTTGAACAAGTCCTCGGCCTGCGCGCGGTTTAAGCATATCGGCTTTTCGCACAGCACGCTTTTGCCCCGCTCAAGCAGCTTTTTGGAAAGCCCGTAGTGAAGAGGATGGATCGTGGCTATATACACAAGCTCGATATTCGGGTCCTCTATCAGCTCGTCATAGCCGCCGTACGCGACCGGAATATCAAATTCTTTCGCGAATTTTTCCGCCGACTCAAGCGTTCTCGACGCAACGGCGTAAAACTCCGCCTCGTCCGTGAGCTTTACCGCCCTCGCCATCGAATGAGCGATATGTCCCGTTCCGATTATTGAAACCTTCATAATACCTCCTGCGGGTTCCCCCCCAAGCCTCCCCTTCCTTTTAGGAGAGGGGAGGTGCCTGCGAAGCAGGCGGAGGGAATGGTTCTACTTTCTGTTTATTTCATAAGCATCCGACATCGGCTTAATGTTGTCTGTGTTGTTCCAGATAAATCCGCGGATCGTCACCATGTCGGCCGTGGGCGTCAGCGCCGCGGAAGCGCTCGCCCCGTCTGAATCATTTAACGGGTCAAATTCCGTCATAACCGTCTTGATCGCCAAGCCGGTTTCGTCATATCCGACGATAATTACGCTGCATGATTCATCCAAACCGGAAGCCGCAAACGTTACCTCGCCGTCGGCAAAGGCGTCGATCTTCTCACCGTCCTGAGTGAACTCGACAACGGGCTGACCGCTCGGCTCATCCGTGGGATTCGGCTCCGCGCTCTCGGCGGGTTCGGGCGTTGCGGTCACGGTCGGTCCCGGCTCCGCTGTCTCCGCCGGCTTGGGCGTCGCTGTCACGGTCGGTCCCGGCTTCGCGGTCTCCGCGGGCTTAGGCGTCGCTGTCACGGTCGGTCCCGGCTTTGCGGTCTCCGCGGGTTCCGGCGTCTCGACAGGCTCTGCCGGCTTCGAGCACTCGGGTGCGAGCACGCTGATATTATCTATGCCCAACAGGTTTGCCGCGCTGCCTCTTGTAGATCCGCCGACGCTTGTTATATTCAAAGCCGGTATCTCACCTTTGGTAGTTCCCGAGCCAAGCTCGACCGTGCCGATCTTGCCGTAAGTTCCGTCCGCGTTTTTGTTGTAAACCGTAATTGAGTTATTTGACGATGTGTACTGAACTCTCAAGCTGTACCATGTGTTCGCCTTGTAAGTAAAGCTGCCCAACGTCGCGTCTAGGCCTTTAGGACTGCCGGATGAGGATACACCGCCATCCGAAAAATAATCGGTTATTTTAAGGCACGGGGTCTTTTCTTTGCCATTCTCTCCGGTCTTGAGTTCAAAAATCCTGCCATCCAGCGTGGTAGCTGAAACATACGAATTTCCGGGGTTGACGTTTATATTGTCAAACGCGCGGAGCAGAACCGTGTCCTTATTTGTATCACCCGACATAAAGTCGAAATCTATTACAATTATCTCGGACTCAACGGGCTCCTCGGCCACGTATGTCCAGCCGTCCTGGCCGGCTCCTTGATCGTCTATCTTCAGGTAATGGTCACTGCTGCCGACAGATTTTTCCGCTATTATCGGATCACTTCCAACGGCACCGTGATTTACCTTGATCTCCATATCATTTTCGTTGGCTATCTTGTCTCCGTCATAGAAAACCGTTCCGGCTTCGATATTATCAAACGTCCAAGTTTCTCCCTCAAGCGGCGGCATTGTCGGATCGGGCGCGTCGGGTTTGATATCCGGATCGGGCTCGCCCTCGGTGCTCTCAAACGATATGCCGTAGAACTCCGCTTTTGAGTTCTCAACGTAAATATAATATGTTTTGCCCGCCTCAAGATTTGCGCTTGTTGAGGTGTAGATATTCGCGCTGTCGTTATTGGTCTTGTACATGGCGAGCTCCTCATCGGCGGTCTTGCCGGGCTCGTGAATAACAAATGTCTTGCCGCTGTTAAGCTTATAGTAAACCGTGATAACGCCTTTGGTTTCGGGGGTGTAGGTCAAAGCCATTCCGGACGCTCCGCCGTCCGCGGGAGTGTTCGCGCATGTAAGTTTTCCGGTAAACGCAACGGAGTCGATCGTTCTGTTGCCCGCCGTGAATGTCATGTCGTCATTGGCGATAAGGCCGGTCATTAGCGTTTCGCCTTTTGTGACGTTTTTGGACGCTTTCCACATCAGAGTCGGAGCCTCGTTTGTGATCTCCATGCCCAAAAATCTTCCCTTAGAGCCTGCGACGTATATATAATAGGTCTGACCGGCCTCGACTTTTCCGGTAAGCACAGCGTCGTTGCCCTCGCCCGTTACAGAAGCGACGCAGTCTTTCTCGGTCTCCGCGCCCTCCTTCATAATATAGGCGGTTTTCGGGTTTGCCTTCGTGCCGTCCTCCTTCGCCGCTTGACCCAGCGAGGTCAAATAAACATTCAAATATCCGCTCTTTTCGGGAACGTATTTAAATCCCGTGCCGATCGCCTTTCCGTTGCTCCAGCTTCCGCTGTCGGCGCCGCTGATATAATAGGTGTAATTTTTATCATTCAGCGTCACATTCGTCGTGCCGCCGGTTGTATCATGCAGCGTTGTCAAGCCGTCAATAAGCTCGCTGCCCGATTTTTTCCCGTTGTCGCTCTCGGACGCTGTCCACTTCGCGGCGGTTGATTTAACCGTGATCGTATAGCTTCTCTTGAGCGTGAATGTGCCGTGCGTTATCTCGGCGGTGAGTATTACGGACGCATCCTTATCCGACGGACGATTGACCGCCGATATCGCGTTATTGCTGATCTTCACCGCGCTCGACGCGCTTGACCACTTGATAGAACTGCCGTTGACGCTGCCCGCTGTGGGAAGAGTCAGATCGGATGCGTTCTTGATCGTTGTGGGACTGAGCTTGAGCGCGTTTGCGTCCGCGATTACCATATCATAGTCCTCGCCCAGATCAATCAGTTTGGGAGACTTGGTAACAACGCCCTCCGGGAATGAATTGACCGTAAGATCATTAGCATAATATTCTATGTTCATATAACCCTCGCCCAAATAGTCGCCCTTGTTATCCGAAGCGTTGTTCGGGTCAAGACCTCTCTCGCTCTCCCACGCATCATCCATTCCGTCTTTATCATTATCGGTTATTTCTTGATCGAGAATTGCGGCGGGGTAATAATCGTCATAATTTATCTGAGTAATATGGTTGGTTTTTATTCTATTGAGTACATCAGTATCAGTGATCGTTGAAAAATCACGCGAACCGGTAAGATTTCCTGTGCCGTTCTTGGCATCCTCCGTCACTTCTTTATCAATTTTTGTGCGCTTGTCAGCGCTTCTCGCCGCTCCCACATACGAAACAACGGTATTAAAGGCCTCGTCTGCGGTTTCAATATTTCCGTTGACCACGGACGCGTCATTGCCGTTTACATCTTTTACGACAAACGGCTTGTCGCTTCTATAATCCGCCTCTGTGTATGTGCCGGTATATTCAATGCCGCCGTTCCAATTATTGTCGTTAAGCGACTGTTTGTAGGGCGTGCCGTCCTTTTTGACTATCTTGTTTCCCGTGAGATAAAAGCTGTACATATCTCTGTCCAAGCCGTCCGCCTTCAAGAAGTGGTACGCGCCGCTGGTGGAGTTTCCGGCTTTCAGGTAGTTGTTTACATAGTTAATATGACCCATGGTTCCGTAACCGGTCTGATAGCCCCAGTCGTAAATTACGTTGTTTACGAAATCCATGGTTTCCCTTTGAACGACCTTTCCGCGGAAATTGCGGGACAGATTATGAACGATCAGATTGTGGTGCCAGCTGTTCTGGCCCCTGCCGAACATAGCGCCGAAGCCGTGCGCGCCCTTAACGTGATACGATACACAGTTCGCGGGACCTATGATCGTGTACTGAACGGTCTGGTTCACGTTTTTGGAATACAAGCCAAATTGCTCATCCGTTGACCAGCCTATCGAGCAATGATCAACGATCGAGTTCGCGCCGTCGCTGCCGCCCCACGCGTCATATCCGTCTTTAAAAGCCGCACCGCGCTCTCCGGGACGCGAGCTGATATATCGAATGATCGTGTTGGAACCGCCCATTCCAATCTTTCCGTTTTTTAGGGTTATTCCCGCGCCGCCCGGCGCCGTCTGACCCAAAACCGTGACATTGCCTTTTACCACTACATCGCCGCCGGTCAGATTGATCGTTCCGCCCACAGCGAACACAACAATACTGTTTGAGTGGCTGACCGCCTCGCGGAACGAGCCCTCACCGCTGTCGTTTAAGTTTGTAACAATCCTCACCGTGCCGCCTCTGCCGCCGGTGGCATACATTCCCGCGCCCTCGGCGCCCGGGAATGCGGGAAGGGTATTCGCCGCCGAAACCGTGGCGGCCGGTGCCGTTAAACTGCCGATGATCACCGCCGCGGAAAGCAATATATTCATCAGTCTCTTTTTAAATCTCATAAAATCACTCGCTTTCAGAAAAAATATACAATAATTATACAACATTATTTGTGATTTTCCAATAATATGAGAATCGCAAAGCAAATTTTCCGTATTTTTCAGCAATAAAACATTATAGGCTTGCGCTTTTTTATTGTAGAAATCGCTTTTTCGCCCCGCGCGCACGGCAAACGACCATATTTTTGTTTGACTTTTTTATAAAAAGGTGTTATAATCTTCCTGATATTTTAAAGTGGGTATTTATGTGCGTTGACCCGCTAATATATTGGAGAGAAAAATATGGTTTTTTCAAGCTTGCTGTTTATGTGCATATTTCTGCCGGTCGTGCTTCTGTTCTATTTCTGGAACGGAAACGTGACCTACAGAAACGTTGTGCTCGTTATCGCGTCGCTGATATTTTACGCCTGGGGCGAGCCCGTTTGGGTCGTTCTGCTTATTCTCAGCGCGGCGGTGGCTTATCTCTGCGGTCTTGCCATAAACAAATATTTCGGCAGATGGCAGGCGAGGCTGGCGCTTATCCTGGCGCTGGTTATAAACCTCGGCCAGCTGGCGGTGTTCAAATACACGGGCTGGATCGTGGACTGCGTGAACTCGGCCTTTCATCTGAGCATTCCGTTTTATAACTTTTCGCTGCCTCTGGGAATTTCGTTCTACACCTTCCAGACGCTTTCTTACTGTATAGACATGTACAGAGGCGAGGTCAAGGTCCAGAGGAACCCGATAAACTTTTTGTGCTACGTCTCGATGTTCCCCCAACTGGTGGCGGGACCCATAGTGCGTTATATTGACATCGAAAAACAGATCAACGACCGAAAAGTCACGCTCAAGGGCTTTGAGTACGGTATACTCCGCTTCACTCAGGGCATGATAAAAAAAGTGGTCCTTGCCAACGGCACGGGCGCGATAGTCTCAACGCTGCTGAGCGGAAACATGCTCGAGTCGTCGGTGCTTTCGGCATGGGTCGGCATAATCGCCTACACCTTCCAGATATATTTTGACTTTTCGGGATATTCCGACATGGCGATCGGCATGGGCCGCATGTTCGGATTCAACTTCCTCGAAAACTTCAACTATCCGTATATTTCAAAAAATGTCACCGACTTTTGGCGGCGCTGGCACATGTCGCTGAGCACGTTCTTCCGCGACTATGTGTATATCCCGCTTGGCGGCAATCGAAAGCACCAGATATTCAACATTATGTTCGTTTGGATGCTGACCGGATTGTGGCACGGCGCCAGCTGGAACTTTGTGCTGTGGGGTCTTTACTACGGTCTCCTGTTGGTCATTGAGAAAAAGGCGTTCAAGGGCAAGCTGATGCGTCTCCCCGCGTTCTTCGCCCATCTTTACACGATAATCGTGTTTGTGTTGGGTTGGGCGCTGTTCTACTACACCGACTTCGGCTCCCTGCGCGACTGGTTCGTGTGCGCCTTCGGCGGCACCGGCAAGCTGTATGACTACAACGGCTTTACAACGCTCATGTCCAACCTGTGGCTGCTTATCGCCTGCGGCATTATCTCGACGCCGATCATCAAAAAGCTCGGCTTGTGGATCTCGGACAAGCTAAAAGCCGTAAACATAATACTGACTCCCGTGTTGGTGTTCGCGCTGCTTGCGTTCTGCTTTGTGCTGCTGGTGGGCGAGACATACAACCCGTTCCTGTATTTCAGGTTCTGATGCCGAAACTTGAGAAATTTTTACGAGAGGATAATATAAATGCAAACTGCGAGAAGAATTTTAACGGTCATAGCCTTCGTGCTGTTCCTGATCGCCGGCTTTGTGACGGTGGTCATTTTGCCGCGCGACGAGGCCGCCTCACAGAAAGAAAACCGCGCTCTGGCGGATTTCCCGCATGTGAGCCTTGAGAGCGTGAGCTCCGGAAAGTTCGCGTCCGACTTTGAGACCTACCTTTCCGACAACGTGGGCTACCGCAGCGCCTTCACGGATTTCTCGTCGGGCTACAAAAACAAAAAGGGCATAAACGCCTTCGGCAAGATCGTTGAGAGCAACGCCGACATGGGCACCGGCGAGGGCGGCGTGGGACGCCTGCTGGTCACCGACGACCGCGTTATGGAGATCTACAAGGCCGACAAACAGGCGCAGGACGAGTATATAGACATGGTGGATTTTTACGCCAAAAAGCTGCCCGAGAGCATTAAAATGTACTCCATGATAATACCGACCCAGATCGACTTCATGCCGTTTTACAACACGGTGGGCGACAGCGAGAAGGCGGCGATAGACTATCTGTACGACAATTTCAACGACCGCGTCAAAAACATAAACGTATACGACAGCTTAAAGGCCCACTTCGAGCAGGGCGAGTATGTGTATTTCCGCACCGACCACCACTGGACGCAGCTGGGCGCGTACTACGCCTATCACAAAATGGCCGAGGCAATGGATTTCATGCCTCTTTATATCAACGAGTTTGAAAAGGGCGAGGTCAAAGACTTCACGGGCTACCTCTACAGCCAAGCCGAGGCGCCGTATCTCTATGACCACCGCGACACGATCGAGTATTACAAAAACGCCCTCAACGACATACCCTTTGACTGCATGACATACAGCTATATCCCGGGACAGGCCTTCCCTTACACCGGAAAGATGTTTGACCTGAGCCGCGGCACGTCATACACCATGTTTTTGGGCGGCGATCAACCGTATATCGAGATAAACACAAACGGCGCGACCAAGAAAACGCTGCTCATGCTCAAGGACTCGTATTCCAACGCGCTGATACCTTGGCTGGCAAGCTCGTACAGCAAAATACTCGTTATCGACGCAAGGACATTCGACCAGACCATAACAAAGATACTGAACACCACGCCGATAGACGATTTCCTGATAACCAACTACATCCTCGGCACCAACTTCCGCGACTACATCAAAATGTGCCGAGATATATACTAACGTAGTGATTAGCGATTAGTGAATAGCGAATACGCGGGAATACGTCGACGCATCCGTTTCGGTATCCCCGCGAACGTTCGAGGTTTCAATCACTATTCGCTAATTACTAATCACTATGTTGGCTCGCCCCTTGGGGAGAGCTGTCACCGTAGGTGACCGAGAGGGGTCAACGTAGGGACTAGGAAATAGAAACCAGGGACTAGGTTCCACATTGTTCGAATATTAACACAAATTTGTAACTTTTTTGTTAGAATTTTGTAATTTCTCTTTACAAAATTGTAATAATATGTTATAATACAGAAAATGATTGTGAAGAGGGGTTAGATTATTGTACGGTCAAAATGATTTATCAAGAATTAAGTCCAATCTTGCCGATAATGTGGGCAACAAAGTCAGATTAACGGCCAAGAAAGGCAGAAAGCAGATTGTTACACGAGAGGGAGTCATTGAAAGCACCTATCCCAGTATTTTTACTGTGAAGCTTGACAACCAGAATGAGTTCTTCACAACCGAGCGCAGGGTATCATACAGCTACGCTGATGTTCTGACCAAGTCGGTAGAGCTTGTTATATACACTCCCGACGAGGGCGAGGCCGATGTTATTTCGGAAGCCGAGCCCGAAATGGAGGACATTGTTTAATCGTACATTCCTGATCTTACGTAACACATCTATCGGGGCGCGGAGCCGCTCCGGATCTCAGGAGCAGCCGATTTTGCGGCCGCTCTTGTTTTTTTGTTATCAAAAAGTAACACATATATAAAATAAATACCCGCCGCGGACGCTTGACTTTTTAAAAAAACTCATGTATAATATATGCGTGACTTTATGTATGCACATATTTTGTTTATGCAGATTCACTTGTATCGACTTCTTTACCTATATAAAAATATAGAAAACAGATTTTAACCAATTAGGAGGTGCTTTAAAATAACTATACTACCATGGATATTATTGATAGTCGTTTTCCTGCTGGGTGTCGCGGCAGCGTTCGCGGCGTTTAAATACGGCTATTCATATAGAAAAAAATTCGCCGAGGTGAAAATCGGCAGCGCCGAAGAAGAGGCCGAGAGGATCCTCTCCGAGGCGGGCAAGACCGCTGAAAAGGACGCGGAAAACATCAAAAAAGAAAGATTGATCGAAGCAAAAGAAGAGATACATAAATTAAGAAGCGAGCTTGACAAGGAAACCAAAGAAAGACGAAACGAACTGCAGAGACAGGAACGCCGTGTGCAGCAAAAAGAAGACGCGATAGACAAAAAGAGCCGCATGATAGAGAAGCGCGAAGAGCAGATCCAGCGCAAGCTCAACGAGGCGGAAGAGGTTCAGGCTGAGGTGGAGCGCGTTAAAAAGCTCCAGATCGCTCAGCTTGAAAAAATCGCCACCATGACGGCGTCGCAGGCAAAAGACCTGCTCCTCAAAGAGGTCGAGGACGACGTTAAGCACGAGTCAGCGCTGCTTATTAAAAGCGTTGAGGAACAGGCAAAGGAAGAGGCGGACGAAAAAGCCCGCAAGATCATCACCGGCGCCATACAGAGATGCGCCGCGGACCATGTTACCGAGACCACCGTTTCGGTCGTTCCCCTGCCCAACGACGAGATGAAGGGCCGCATAATCGGCCGCGAGGGCAGAAACATCAGAACCATCGAGACCCTGACGGGTATCGACTTGATCATCGACGACACGCCCGAGGCGGTTATCCTTTCGGGCTTTGACCCGGTAAGACGCGAAGTCGCCAGACGCTCTCTTGAAAAGCTTATCAGCGACGGCAGGATCCATCCGGGAAGAATTGAGGAAATGGTTGAAAAATCCCGCAGGGAGGTCAACCATATCGTTAAAAAAGAGGGCGAGAAGGCGGTGTTTGACACCAACGTTCACGGCCTCAACCCCGAGCTTATCCGTCTTATCGGACGGCTTAAGTTCAGAACAAGCTACGGTCAGAACGTGCTTCAGCACTCGATCGAGGTCTCGCACCTGGCGGGACTTATGGCCGCCGAGCTTGACGCCGACGTGGCTCTGGCGAAACGCGCCGGATTGCTGCACGACATAGGCAAGGCCGTCGACCACGAGGTCGAGGGCTCCCACGTCACAATAGGCGCAGACCTCGCAAAGAAGTACAAAGAGAACGACAAGGTCGTTCACTGTATCCTTGCGCACCACGGCGACATCGAGCCTCAGACGATCGAGGCGTGCTTGGTCCAGGCGGCGGACAGCATATCGGCCGCGAGACCCGGCGCCAGACGCGAAAATCTGGAAAACTACATCAAGCGTCTCGAGCAGCTTGAGGAAATCTCCAATTCGTTCGACGGAGTTGACCGCTCGTTCGCGATACAGGCGGGCCGCGAGGTCAGGATCATGGTCAAGGCCGACAAAGTCAGCGACGACGACACGATCCTCATGGCGAAGGATATCGTCAAGAAGATCGAGGAGACCATGGAGTATCCGGGTCAGATCAAGGTCAACGTTATCCGCGAGCTGAGAGCCATCGAATACGCGAAATAAATTTGTCACCCAATAAATTGTGAGGCGGGAACCATGAAAAATATTATAACCATAAGCCGCCAGTTCGGCAGCGGCGGACGCGAGATAGGCGAAAAGGCCGCCGCTAAACTGGGCTATAAGTATTACGACAAAGAGATTATAGAAAAGCTGGCGGAGAAAACGGGCCTCGCCAAAGAGTATATCCGCAAAGCCGGAGAGTACGCTCCCAGCAAGAGCATGTTTTCCTACGCGTTTATCGCCCGCAACAGAGACGGCACATCCATAACCGACTATCTCTACAGGGTACAGCGCGAGCTGGTCCTTGAGATCGCCGACGAGGGTCCCTGCGTTATCGTGGGTCGCTGCGCCGACTATATTTTAAGAGAGCGCGGCGACTGCCTCAACGTGTTTATCAGGGGCGCGCTTGACTCCAAGATCGAGCGCGTGACAAAGCTCTATTCCGTGAGCGCCGACAAGGCAAAGAAGATCATAAAGGACGCGGACAAGAAGCGCTCGATAAACTACAAATACTGTGCCGAGCGCGAATGGGGCGTTATGAAAAATTACGACATATGCCTTTGCAGCACCGCTCTCGGCATCGAAAAATGCGTGGATCTTATCTGCGCGGCGGCAAAATAATTTGACACAAACAGGCGCCCGATTCGTTCGGACGCCTGCTTTTATATCAGCTTATATAATACAAGGGGCGAATTTATCCGCCGGTTTTTATTCCTCGATCTCTATCACGAGGCCGTCGTTATACTCGGCAGCCTCGCCGAGCACCGCGAGAATAAGGGCCGCGCGGCCGCCCAAATGCTTATTAAATTTTTTCACGCGCTTTAAAACCAGCGTGACCGGAGGCAGCTCGCACAGAACGTCATACAGCGCGTCCAAATTTTTCCCGTAATAATCGGGAAAATCCAGCCGCTCGGCTATTATTTCATGAAACTCCGACTGCTTTTTGATATTCCCGCAGTCGATCACAATTTTCGAATCATCAAACTTATACATAACCCCGCCTCTTTTCTGTTTTATTATACCGCCCGCCGCTGTCAATCGAAGTAAGCTGCGCTAATTGCGCAAAGCTATATACTCGGGCATGTCGGTCAACGGTCTGAGGCTTCCGTCTCCGGCCCATACAAACACGTTAATATGGTCTGAGTTATCGCCGTATTTAAGCTCGCCCTTTATGTCCGTTCCATCATAGAACGCCGAATAACAATCGAGCACCGCGCCGTTTATGTCATAAAGCGCCGCGAAAACCTCGGCGTTTTCTATGCCCGCCAACGACAAATTATCAAGGCTCGTGCTGACACTGATCTTATTATCCTCGATCAAAATATTGCTCTCGGACATCGCGATATTGCTGCCAAAATGAAAGTCCGCCGCTTGCAGATAATCGTTGTTTTCGGCAACAGCGACGTCATTCCATTTTTCCGGGCTTCCGAGATAGTACACGTCTTTCAGCCCAACGCATTCCTTAAACGCCGAAAACCCAATACTCGTGACGCTCGCGGGTATAATAACGCCCGTGAGGTTATCGCGGTTCTCAAAAGCATAAGCGCCTATGGCTCTAACGCCGGCGGGTATAATATATTCGGGCCTTATCTCGTCCTTCGCGTATACCATAAGCTCGGTCATGTCTTTGTCAAACAGCACTCCGTCCTCCGACGAGTACACTCTATTTTCCGGCGCGACATCAATATTCAGCCTGCCGCATTCAAAAAACGCTCCGGAATCGATATTATTAACATTCCGTCCGATTTTCACGCTTGTTAAAACCGCGCAGTTCCCGAAGGCCTGTTCACCGATAAGCTCCGCGCCTCCGACATCCGCGCTTTCCAAAGCGCCGCAGCCGTAAAACGCCTGTTTGCCGACAGAAACCGCGCTGTCGGGCATTTGAACGCTCGTAATGTTCGAATTCCCGAAAAACGCCATGCCCGCGATACACTTTGTTCCGTCACTAACCTCGTATTTGCCGACCCTTTCGGGATCCGCCTTAATAAGATGATTTCCGATATAAAGCTCGCCGCCGGTCTGATTTTTCGGGTCGGCGCAATAAGCGGTACCTTCAAAAGCAAAAGCTCCTATGCTTTTCACGCCGTCCGGAATGCTTATATCAGCGAGATTTTCACAGGCTTCAAACGCGCTTTCCCCGATGCTTTCCACACTGTCGGGCATATCAATTACGGGCAGGGCGGCGCAGCCGCAAAACGCGCTGTCTCCTATGCTCACAAGTCCGCTCGGCAAATTGACGTTTTCCAGATTTACGCAGTCCTCAAACGCACCGTCGCCGACGCTCGTCACGCCTTTGTCGATTATTATTCTGCTTATTTCCTTTTTGCTGTCGCGCCACGGACAATCATAACCGTAAGTCAATTCAAAATCCCGCATATCGCCCGTGCCGCTGATTATCAAAACACCATCGCTCAGCGACCATGTAAGATTATCGCCGCATTGCCCGCCGCTCGCCGAAACGCCCGCGGGAACAAGCGATAAAATAATCAATATAGATAATATAAAGGAAATATGCTTTTTCATATTACGCGTCACCGCCAATAAAATATTAAAAACCTTATCCGTAAAAACCAACATAGTGATTAGAGAACATAGTGATTAGTGATTAGTGAATAGCGATTAGGAACGCTGCGATTGCGACATATTCGCCGCGTTTCTCAGCATTTCCTCGCTCACGCCCATGCTTTTTAAGTTCGCTATCATCGCGTCTATGCCTTCCATTCGGCCTCGCATTTCGCCTTCTTTTATGCCTTCCATGCGGCCTTCCATGCGGCCTTCCATGCGGCCTTCCATGCGGCCTTCTTTGCGGGCGTCTCTCATCATGGCTTTTTGTATTTGCTCATCGTCATACAGTGAAAACATTATATCATGCACCTCGCTTTCGTGGTTTGACAGGTATTCTCTTAGAATGTTCCTGTCTTTGCATATTTTTATCGTTTCGTCTATCGCTTTTTTGGTCCTGCCGTTGGCTTTTACTTGTTCGTTTAAGATATGTGTGAACATCACGTATTGGTTGATTATGTCGCCCTCGCGGCTTTCGGTGATTACCTTTACCCTTACGTCCAAAGCCGTCTCGTCTCCGCCGAAATATTCCTCGCTCAGGCTTATCTCTTTTTCCTCTACCTTTTTCTCGCCCGTGTAAATAACGTAAAGTTCGGGCTTCGGTATCTCAAGCTTCTTTGAGCTGTAAATATTAAGCTCTTCTTTTTCGATATAGTCCTGATATGTCTGCACAAGGTACATAAGGCCTCTGATTATTATATTCACCGTCCAGGTGCTTTGGGCCTCTACAAGTACTATCAGCCTTTTGTCCATCATAAAGCCAAGATCGTTATACAGACTGTCGGTGAGTATGTTCTTGAGGGTGACTATCTCGATCATGTCCTCGGTCACATAGTCGGCCTCGGGGTGGAGAGCTTTGTAGAGCTCCACTATATATTTTGTGTCCTGAAACAAACTGGTAAACACGCTGTCTTTGACATTGCGCTTTAGTATCTTTTTGTTGTCGGTCACGGCAACCACTTCCTATATTTTGATATTTATATTATATCGCATTTTTGCGAAACAGTCAACATATTTATTTGATCGGGCGGCTCGCGCCGACAAGGCGGCCTCCCCTGCGCTCATAGTTTATAAAGCGCAGTAGGGACGGCCGCCTTTCGACTTGCATAACGTTTTATTTAACCTCGTAAGTATACGGACGCTGCTTGTACACTACAATCTCGGTTTTTAAGCCTCTTTTTAAAACATACGCGTAATCCAGCATACCCGGAATAGGATTAGTTCCCGAAAATGATCCGCAATTTATAATATGACCGGTTGACACGCCCATATCTCCGGCCAAATACGGATCTACGGTTATTTCGTCAACGCTTCCAATTCCGCATCTTGAAGCTGTCGCCTTCGCCGAATCATAAACATAGCATATTGATTCTTTGTTTTCCGTCGAAACGGTTTGAACATTTGTCATATCGGGATAATAGTCACCCGACGTCATTGGCGCGATATAAAGAGTGCCGCCTTCTTTGCCGACTATCGCTCCAAAATACGCTTCTTCGCCGACAGATGCATTATATATTTGATCAATCACCGGAATTCCGGCCCCATCTCTGCCCGATGTAATATCCGATAATATCTCTCCATAAAACGAGATATACGGATCGGCAGACACTATCAAACCATCGGATATTTTCAGATTAACCAATGTTCCGGGCTGAGTATTAAGGGTAATATCAGGATCGTTGAAATCCGGAGATGTCAGCGCGGTCTTTAAAACGCCGTCCTGATAATAATCGACTTTAACCGCATCGTTTTCCACTCCGATGTTTGCGATAAAAGCGATACCCTGAATTTCTGCCGGATCGGGCGGAGGCGTGACGCTCGACACATCTATAACTTCCGGCACGTCGGTTATCGGCTCAAGGCTTCCGTCCTTGTTCCAGACAAAGACCTTAATATGATCGGCTTTGTCGCTATATTTAAGCTCACTTACTATATCCGCGCCATCATAAACCGCCGTGTACGCGTCGATCAGCACATCGTTTTCATCGTACAACGCCGCAAATACCTCGGATTTTTCCCTGTCCTCGATTTTGACTATATTATCAAGACTTGTGCTTACACTGATAATATCATTCTGAATGACAATATCACTCACCGGCATGTTATAATTCGGAGCCGCACTCGGCACCGCTGTCGGCGAGGGTGAGTCCTGAGCTGTCGGTATCGGCGTCGATGTTTCCGGAGCTGTAGGTGTCGGCGTTGATGTTTCCGGAGCTGTAGGTGTCGGCGTTGATATTTCCGGAGCTGTAGGTGTCGGCGTCAATGTTTCCGGGGCTGTAGGTGTCGGCAAAGGCTCCGGCTTCCATCCAAAATGAATGTTCTCAAGTTTCAAACTCCCGTTGCCAAATCCTATATCTATAAGATTCCATTGTTCTTCGTTTCCGGAATAATATATATCTTCCAATGCCGGGCAGATATTAAACGCACTATCAGCAATACATGCAACACTACTTGGAATTTTCACACTTAATAAACCGCCACAAAAATTAAACGCAGAATCACCAATCCTTATCACACCGTCCGGTATAGTCACGTCAGTTAAAGCGTTACAACCCCAAAATGCATAATCTCCAATACTTGTCACTCCGTTTGGTATCGTATAATACGGCTGAATCTTATCTTTAGCATACACAACAATTTCTGTTTTATCTTTATTAAACAATACTCCATCAATTGAAGAATAATAATTATTATGTACCGGCACGGCTATATTAAGTATGCCGCAGCTGGAAAATGCACCCAAGCCTATACTTGTTACGCCTTCGGGAACTGTTATGTTTGTTAAAATGTTACAGTCCTGAAAAGCCCAATCACCTATACTTCTAAGACTTTCCGGTATGATAACGTTTGTTAAGGATATGCAATGTCTAAACGTGCTTTCGGCAATGTCTGTCACACCTTCGGGTATTTTAACGCTTGTTAAACTGCTGCAATCATAAAACGCTCTAGCGCCAATACTTGTCACAGTTTCGGGTATTTCAACGCTTGTTAAACTGCTGCATTCATAAAACGCACTATTGCCAATACTTGTCACACCTTCGGGTATTTCAACGCTTGCCAAGCTTCCACAACCGTTAAACGCACTCTCGCCAATACTTGTCACGCCTTCGGGTATTTCAACGCTTGTCAGGCTGCCACAACCGTTAAACGCGCTGTCGCCAATATTTGTCACACCTTTGGGTATTTCAACGCTTGTCAAACTTCCACATCCGTTAAACGCACTGTCGCAAATACTTGTCACACCGCTTGGTATTATATAATCCGGTTGAATTAAATCCTTCGAATATCCAATTAATTCTGTTTGAGCTTTATTAAACAGAACTCCGTTAACCGAAGAATAATTATTATTCAACAATGAAACTTCTATATTAATGCTGCCGCAGCCGGCAAAAGCACCCCCGCCAATGCTTATTACGCTGTCCGGTATCGACAACACTCCCGTTAATCCGATGCACCCGGAAAAAGCTTCGTTGCCAATACTTTTCACGCCATTCGCTATGTTTACATTTTTTAATTCGCTACAATCAGAAAAAGCTTGCGCGCCAATATTTATTACACTATCCGGTATTGTTACTCCGGCTATGTTTTTGTTTTTAATAAATGCTTCATCGGCAATGCATATTGTTCCGTTTTTTATAATATATTCGGAGGTGCTTTGCTCAAAGATTGCTTTAATAAGATATTTTCCTATATAAAGTACGCCATTCTGCCAATTATCTGTTTCGTTATAGTACGCGGTGTTATAAAAAGCCCGTTGGCCAATACTTTTCACGCTGTCCGGCACAATCACATTTGACAAACTCTTGCAATCGCGAAACGCACTGTCGCCAATACTTGTCACACCTTCGGGTATTTCAACGCTTGTTAAACTGCCGCAATCGCGAAACGCCATATAACCAATTTTCGTTACACTATTTGGTATTGTATATTCCGGCTGAATGTCATCTTTAGCATATGCGACTATCTCTGTTTTATCTTTATTAAACAACACTCCATCAATTGAGGAATAATTATTATTCTGAGGTGACACTTCTATATTAAGTCTGCCACAACCTGCAAACGCACCTCCGTTAACATTTACGACGCTGGCCGGTATCATAACTCTTGTTAATTGACGCTTGTGAAGAAAAGTATAGGTGTCAATACTTGTTACCGGCAAACCCTCTATTTCGGCGGGAATATCTACATCCGCTTCCGTGGTGCCATTATACCCTGTTATTTCAATATGATCATCATATTTTTCGTATTCCAAACACGTGCCCTCAAAAGTATCGGCGTGCGCCGCAATCGGTATAATCAAAAGCGCAGACAGAACCAAAAACATAATTCCCAATTTCTTTTTCATAACTTTTTGCCTCCGTATTAATTAATTTAATTACTTTTTACAAACTAAAAAGTGCGCCGCCGCAATCGGGTGACGCACAAAAAACGCATTACTCCGATTGCTGCGACGCAAATAATTTCGTTCGGATAAAGTATACGAAAAGAGAGTAAGCATTTTTATCATATGATAAAAATGTCTACTTCATCCGAACAGGACAAAGAATATCCATTTGCGTCGCAAAATTATTTTACCACATTTCGTAAATATTAACAAGCATTATTTTTGTAAAAACTGCTTTGGCGTTTATTTGCCAAAGCCGTTTGGTTTTACACGGTTTAACAAGACAATTTTTTCATCCGTGTCAATATATTTTTTTGATTTGTATAATACTTTAAATTTAGGCTGTCCTATTATATGTCTATTATTCTCTGCCGCGAAAAAACTGCTGCCGCAGAGAACTCCTTTTTGATTACCCCGATATGTCAAAAAGAAACACAAGTTTGGTAAATTATCATCAAAAAACAACAAGTAATCCGCGCTTATTCCGCTGCCTTTAACTTTATTTTTATAATATCTGAAAATCAAATCTTCCTTGTCAAGCAATTTTTCAAGCTGACAAAAATAGCGGATCCTGCTATCGATCTCGTCAAAAAACACACTTTTTTGCAGATCGTCAAACGTAATCGTGCCATCTGCGACCGCATCAAATAATTGGGATTTACTAAACGAAGGATCATTCAACTTTTCTATATCTCTGAGCTTGTGCAAGCCTACAAGATGAAAAAAATCCTCCTTCATAAAATTGACCTTAAGAGATATAAGTTTGTTTTTATGTCCCGCTTTAAAAGTATATTCCGTTTTTAATAATCTTTCAAACGCTTTTGCGCTTTTTGTTAGCTTATCCATATTACACACCAAAATTCAATTTAAAAAATGCCCCGATATAATCGAGGCACAAATTAGAGTGTTTTCTTTCAGATATTTTAAATCCTATTCGCCATGTGGTAATCACACAACCCTCCGCAGAGCTCCGCATATCACCGACGGCGAACCGACAATATGTTTCAACGCTCAAAACAGCCTCTGAGAACTGTTTGTATCAAATTTAAATACATTAAAGTATTTACATATATATTATATCACAAATTTTAAAAAATGCAACTAATATTTTTAAAAAATATATTTTTGTCAATATTTACATTTTTTGCGACTTATTTTTTGTATTCCTCAAGCATTTGCTCGATTTCTTGTTTGGATTTGAGGCTCAGGAACGAGAAGGGCTTGTCCAGAGATTTTTCTATGAGCTCTATGCCTCTTTGTTTTTCACCCTGTTTTATCAAAAGCTCGCCGTAGCCGTAGTAGGCCTCGGGGAACCTCGGCTCGGGGTCGCGTTTAAGAAGCTCCTCGTATGTCTCTCTGGCCTTGTCATAATCCCCGTTTATCGCGTAGGCCTCGGCCAGGTTGTCGGTAATTATGTTGTCGTCGCTGTTGTAGTCGTAGGCCTCCTCGTTGAACTCGACCGCCTTTTTGCCGTCGCCCTTCAGGTTATACATGATACCCAGGTTCTGATATATCGTGGTGATCCTGAAATTGTTTTCGTACACTTCTTCAAGCTTTTCTATCGCGGAATCGAGGTCGCCCTCTTTCCAGCTGACAAGCGCCTGAAGCGACATCAGTCTGTAGCGGTCGGCGGTGTTGGGCTTGGTGAGCATATAGGCGTCGGCGAAAATCTTTTTCGCCGCCTTGAGCTCGCCGCAGCGCAGGCAGTTGTAGCCGAACAGTATCATATCTCCGGCGCCCAGGTTTCCCACCTTGCTCGCTATGTTAAAAATTTTCAGCGAGCCTTGATAGTCGCCCTTGGCATATTTTTGCTTGGCGAACAGCGCCACGATGCCCGCGCGCTTGATTATTATAAACACAAGCGCCACAAGCAGCAGTATTTGCCAGATAAATTTCATAATATTCGCTCCTTAATATAAATTTCCGCAGCCCCGCGAAAACCTTAACGGGCGGATAATATCCGCCCGACGGGACGCCGGGGTCGTCGTCCCCTACGACTGCGGGAAAACGCCAATGATTTCTGCCAAATCATCTCTGCGTAGTCACTATTCGCTAATTCCTAGTCTCTACGTTGACAGCTCTCCCCAAGGGGCGAGCCGGGACGCCGGGGTCGTCGTCCCCTACGATCGCGGGAAAACGCCAATGATTTCAGCCGGATCATCTCCGCGTAGTCACTATTCGCTAATTCCCAGTCTCTACGTTCGTAGGGGCGGATGACCTCGGCCGCCCGCACGAGGCTATACCAAATTATTCACGGTTCTGGGGTAGGGCAGCACGTCGCGGATATTCGACATTCCGGTGACGTACATAACAAGCCTCTCAAAGCCCAGGCCGAAGCCCGCGTGGCTGCATCCGCCGAATATGCGGAGGTCAAGGTATCTTGAATACGCATCCTTGTCGAGCCCCAGCTCGTCCATGCGCTTTTCAAGCACATCTATCCGCTCCTCGCGCCTGCTGCCGCCGATTATCTCTCCGATGCCCGGAACCAGGCAGTCGACCGCTGCCACGGTTTTGTTGTCGTCGTTGAGGCGCATGTAAAACGCCTTGATCTCCTTGGGGTAGTCGGTGACGAACACCGGCTTTTTGAACAGTTCCTCGGTCAGGTACCGCTCGTGCTCGGTTTGAAGGTCGACGCCCCACTCCACGGGGTACTCGAACTTCCTTCCCGACGCCTTGAGCTTTTCCACCGCCTCGGTGTACGTCACTCTGCCGAACTCGCTCTCCGCCACGTGGCGCAGGCGCTCAAGCAAACCCTTGTCCACAAATTTATTGAAAAACTCCAGTTCGTCCGCCGCGTTTTCCAGAACATAATTTATCAGATATTTCAGCATGTCCTCCGCAAGCTCCATGTCGTCGTCAAGGTCGGCAAACGCGATCTCGGGCTCTATCATCCAGAACTCGGCCGCGTGGCGCGCGGTGTTGCTGTTCTCGGCGCGGAACGTGGGGCCGAAGGTGTAGATATTGCCGAACGCCATAGCGAAGGCCTCGCCCTCAAGCTGGCCGCTGACGGTCAGCGAAGCGGGAATGCCGAAAAAGTCGTCCTTGATATCGGTCTCTCCCGGATCGAGCGTCGTCACGCGGAACATTTCGCCCGCGCCCTCGCAGTCGCTGCCGGTGATTATCGGTGTATGAACGTACACAAAGCCCCTCTCGGAAAAATATTTGTGTATCGCCTGAGCCAGCATTGAGCGCACCCTGAACACCGCCGACAGGGCGTTGGTCCTGGGGCGCAGATGCGGGATCGTGCGCAAAAACTCAAAGGTGTGCCGCTTTTTCTGAAGCGGGTACTCGGGTGCGCTCGCTCCCTCGATCTCGGCGCTGTCGGCCTTGAGCTCAAAGGGCTGCTTGGCGCCCGGAGTCTCCTCCAGCACGCCGCCGAAGGTCACAGCCGAGCCCACATTCAGCTTTGAAATTTCCGCGAAATTTTCGAGGCGGTCGGCCTCTATCACCACCTGGAGGTTTTTGAAGCAGGAGCCGTCGTTCAGCTCCACGAAGCCGAAATTCTTGGAGACGCGCGCGGTGCGCACCCATCCGCTGACGGTTATCTCCTTTCCGCCAAAACCTCCGCCGAACAAATCTTTTATTTTCATAACATTATACCGTCCTTTTTAATGATCGGGTAAAATAAACCCCTCTCAGTCAGGCTTCGCCTGACAGCTCTCCCCAAGGGGCGAGCCTAACTTCCAACGTAACCGTGGCGTGCAAAATCTGTAGGGGACGGCGCCCTCGACGTCCCGTCGGGCGGATATTATCCGCCCGCCCGATTTTCTACGTTTGCTTTGCGGACATTTAGTTTAACGCACCATCCTAATCAAGCGAAAAGTGGTTTTGCTTGCTGTAGTCCTTGATAAGCTCGGCGCGGGGATAGCCGCGGCTGTGCTCGACCGAGTTTATGTAAAAGCCTCTGCCGTAGTAGAAGCGTATAAGCGGCGTGACGTGCGAGCCGGTGTGCAGGCGCAGGATCTTCACATTGTTCTCCCGCATGACCTTGTCGACCACGCTCATAAGTATTTTGCCTATACCGTTGTTGCGCTGGGTCGACTTGACCGCGAAACGGCTCAGATACGCCTCGTGGTTGCCGAGCAGTTCGATACGCACCGCGCCCACGGGCTGATCGTCGATAAACACGACGAAAACCTCTTTATTCTCAATATCGCGCAGCACGTCCTCGCTCGTCTCGTTGAGCGCCTCTATGTCGTAATCGAGGCCCGCCATCTCGCAATATTTCAAAAACGCGTCCTTGGTTATTTTTTTGATAGCCGGAACATCCTCGCGGCTCGCGCGCTTGACCTCGAACGCGTAAAGCTGCTTACTCATTTTTATTATCCCCCACCATCAGCATTGCCATAACCGCTTTTTGCGCGTGCAATCTGTTTTCCGCCTCGTCGAACACCACGCTGCGCTCGCCGTCGATAACGTCGGCCGTCATCTCAAAGCCGCGGTACGCGGGCAGACAGTGCATGAATATACTGTCGGGCTTTGACTTGTTAAACAGCTCAAGGTCGATCTGATAGCCCTGAAAAGCCTTTACCCTCTTTTCTTTTTCGCTCTCTTGGCCCATGCTGGCCCATGTGTCGGTGTATACCACGTCGGCGCCGGTTATCGCCTCGACCGGGTCGTTTGTCATAACTATCTTTGAGCCCAAAACCTTGGCGTCCTCACGGGCATTGGCCACGATCTCGGGGTCGCACTCATAGCCCTTGGGCGAGCCGACGCTGATGTCCATACCCGCCTTGGCGCAGGCGTAGAGCAGCGAGTGGGCTACATTGTTGCCGTCGCCGATATAGGCAAGCTTGAGGCCGCGCAGCCGTCCCTTGTGCTCCTTGACCGTCATAAGGTCGGCCAGAGCCTGGCAGGGATGCAGCAGGTCGGTCAGGCCGTTTATTATCGGGATCGAGCCGTATTTCGCCAGATCAAGCACGTCCTGATGGTCGAAAGTCCTGATCATGATTCCGTCCACAAAGCGGCTCATGACCTTGGCGGTGTCGTAGATCGTCTCGCCGCGGCCCAACTGAATGTCGTTGGCCGAGAGGAACAGCGCCTGGCCGCCCAACTGGTATATGCCCGTCTCAAAGGACACGCGCGTCCTGGTGGACGATTTTGTGAAGATCATCGCGAGCGTCTTTCCCTTTAAGATATGGTGCGTCACGCCCGCCTTCTGCTCTTTTTTGAGCTTTGCCGCCAGAGACAGCAGTTGATTGAACTCCTCGTGTGAAATGTCGTGTATGCTTATAAAATGTTTCATGTTATAAAACCTCCTTGATCGCTTCGGTTAATATGTCGATATCGGAATTCGTGACAATCAGCGGCGGAACTATCCGCAGCACCCGATCGCCCACAACGCCGACCAGTATTTTTTTCTCAAACAGTTTGTTTCCGACCTCTTTGGCGATGGGCTCCTTAAACTCGACGCCGCGTATGAGGCCCGCGCCGCGGACCTCGGCTATCCGCGGACACTCCGACATTAGCTTATTCAAAGAATCGCCCAGATATTCGCCCGCCTTCGCGGCGTTTTCGAGAACTCCGCCGTTTATCAGCTCGTCCATAACGACCAGTCCCGCTCTTGTGGACAGCGGGTTGCCGCCGAACGTGGTGCCGTGATCTCCGGGCTTAAACGCCGCCGCGAATTTATCGCTCGCGCAAAACGCGCCTATCGGCACTCCGCCGCCCAGACCCTTCGCCATCGTGAAAATGTCGGGCTTTATGCCGTACAGCTCGTGGGCGAACAGCTTTCCGCATCTGCCGATACCGGTCTGCACCTCGTCGATTATCAGCGCGATATCGTTCTCGGAGCATATTCTCCGCGCCTCCTCGGCAAACTCGCGCGTCGCGGGATGCACTCCGCTCTCGCCCTGGATAAGCTCCAGGATAATTCCGGCGGTTTTATTGTTCACCGCGCCCCTCAGAGCCTCGATGTCGTTTATGTCTATATGCGTGAATTTTTCGATAAGCGGCAGATACGGCGCCTGGTACTTGGGCTGGCCCGTGGCCGCCACGGTCGCAAGCGTCCTGCCGTGGAACGAGTTTTTGAGCGTTATGAACTCGATCCTCTCGGGTCTGCCCTTTTCGACCTGATACTTTTTCGCGAGCTTTATCGCGCCCTCGTTGGCCTCGGCTCCGGTCGAGCAGAAGAAAACCCTGTCGGCGCAGGTGTTCTCGACCAGCGTCTCGGCGAGGCGCGCCTGATTCTCAACGTAGTAAACGCTTGAGGTATGGAGCAGGCAGCCGACCTGCTCTCTGAGCTCGCGGGTCAGTCTCTCGTGATTATGCCCCAGAGCCGACACCGCTATACCGGCGAAAAAGTCTTTGTATATATCTCCCTCGGTCGATGTTAAGTCGATCCCGTTTCCGCTGACAAAGCAGACCGGGATACGGTCGCCGAAGGTGTTCATGTAATATTTTTTGTCAAGAGCTTTTATTTGATCCAAATTTAAATGCTCCATAGCGTTCATTCTCCTTTCGTGAGCCTGCTTGTCACATAGTCATATCCGCCCTCGCTGTGGGGTATAAGGCAGGCGGAGCAGTCCTTCACGTCTCCGTTTTCTGTTTGGAGCACGCGGAAGTTTCCTCCGCAGTCGCTCATATCGTATAAAGGACAAAAGCAGAACAGACAGTTTATCCGCTCCGCTTTGTGACAAGGGTAATATTCGCAATCTTTATTCTCGAAAAACCTGTAACCCATACTAATCCTGAAGCGCGATAACGACCTTGCGGTTCGGCTCCTCGCCGACGCTGTAGGTCTTAACGTCCTCACTGCTCTGGAGAGCGGCGTGGATGATCCTTCTTTCATTGGGCGACATGGGCTCGAGCTCAATATCGTGTCCCTCGCGCAGAACTCTGCGCTCGAGGCTCTTCGCCAGTCTCACGAGCGTTTCCTCCCGCTTTGCGCGGTAGCCCTCGGTGTCGATATTGACTTTTATATACGAATTCTTCTCTTTGTTGACATACAGACTGGTTAGATACTGGACCGCGTCAAGAGTGTCGCCTCTCTTGCCGATAAGCAGACCCATGCGCTCGCCCGAAACGGTCACGTCAACCGACTTTCCGCCGTTTTTCGCCTCGATCTTCGCGTCCTCAAGACCCATCATGTGGATAAGGGTCTCCGCGAAATACTGAGCGTCGCTGACCGATTTCTCGGTGACCTCGCGCCGCTTTTTCTCGGCGGGCGACAGCTCCTTCTCGGTTTTCGGCGCGGAAACCGGCGCTTTTGGCGCGGTCTCGGCTTTCGGCTCGGCCTTTTTTTCGGGGGCCGGTCTCTTAGGCTTTTCCGCTCTTGCGGCGTGTTTTTCGCGTCTCTCGGCTTCCTCCGCGGCCTTTGCCGCTTCCTCGGCGGCTTTCTGCTGCTCCATCTTTTTGCGGCGCAGCTCGCGGGTCTCTCGTATTCTCTGTTCCTCCTCGGCCTCTTTGGTGACCCAGGCGGAGATTATTACCTCTCTGCCCAGGAGCTTGCCGAGTATTCCTTTGCCTATCTCCCGCTCGACCGTGAACGACAGTTCCTCGACCGGAACGCCGAACTCCTCGGCGGCGAGACGCAGGGCTTCTTCCTTACTTTTTGCGTTTTTTTCTATTTTTCGCGGCATTCTGCATTTCCTCCTTTATATCCTCGTCGGTCACGTCAACGTGAACGACCTTGTTTATGAATATCTGCTGAGCCAGCTGAATAAGTCCGCTCAGTATCCAGTAGAATCCGATCGCCGCCGGCAGCGTGAACGCTATCCAGATCGAGAACAGCGGCATCATGATCATCATTGTCTTCATTGTGTTGGGCTTCTCAACGCCGTTCTCATCCTTCTGCACGGGCTGAGGCGGCTGCATTTTCTGGGTGATGTAGCTCGTCAGATACGAGCTTCCGCCGGCCAGCAGCGGGATGAGCCACAGTCCGATCGTGCCCCATGTGAGGCCGCCCTCGGGGAGCCTGCCGAATACCAGGCCCAAAAGACCGCCCAGGTTCGGCGTCTGCGACAAATCTATGCCCAGAAGGTTAAAGTCTATCAGCATATAGTTTTTGCCGGTCTCGGTGATAAAATGACTGTTCATTATCTCCGGATGCTCAAACAGCAGTCTGGCGAAACGTATCTCATATATGCCGAAGTTTTTGAAAGCGTTGTCGGGGAATACGCTCAGCGACTCGATATTGAGCGCGGCCAGAAACTGATTGAGCCCGTCGGGATTCGAGATTCCCCACTCGTCGACCGCGCTGACGATCCTCCAAACGTCCGAGCTCGCGACGCCCATGATGTAGATTATGGGCTGGCGCACAACATAGTAAAGCGCGAACAGGATCGGAAGCTGAATGAACATAGGCAGACATCCGCTCATGGGATTGATCTGATATTTCTGATAGAGCTTCATCGTTTCCTGATTCAGCTTGTCTTTATCGTTCGCGTACTTTTTCTGGATCTCCATCAAAAGCGGCTGAAGCTTCTGGGTCTTGAGCATCGACTTCTGCTGCTTGACCGTCAGCGGGGTCAGAACAGCCTTGATGATCAGCGTGAACAGAATTATCGCCACGCCGTAGTTGCCGGTGACAGTGTACATAAGTTTGAGGACCCAGCCGAGGGCCAACATAATATAGGACAATTACAGCACTCCTTACCGTTTAATTTCGTATGTGTTTAACCGCCGCCAAGCGGCTTCGCGCATGACGCGGTTACGGATAATCTATGCCGCCCTTTGACAGGGGGTTGCACCGAAGGATCCGCCGGATCGCCTTGAGGCTGCCCCTTACCGCTCCGTACTTTTCGATAGCCATAACGGCGTACTGAGAGCAGGTGGGGTAGAACCTGCACGACGGCCTTCCCTTCAGGCGCGAGATGTACCGCTGATAAAATTTGATTATCTTGATCAACACTTTTTTCATAATATCTAAGTAAAGCGAATTATCGCGTTTTCGGTCACGTCCGCCAAAATAAAGCGAACATAACAACAGACCTTAATAATATAACATGAAACGGAAAAATTTGCAACCGTTTTTTACCATAAAAATATATAATTTATACATATTTTAACTTAGGTTTGATTGTTAAAATTAATCTGTTTCACCGCTCTTTTGACCGCCGAATTGAAATCTCGGCGCAGTCTTTCAAAATCCGCGTCGGGCGCGGCGCTTCTCGCCACAACGATCATATCAACGCGGCAGCCCTCGGGCAGCAGATCCCCGTTTAAGACCTCCTCGCGGTAGAGCGCCCTTATACGGCGCTTGGCCCGGTTGCGCTTTGCGGCGCAGCCCACCTTTTTGCCCGCGGTTATTCCCAGGCGGTCCGCCCTTTTGTTTTTGAGGGCGTACACGACAAGAGTCGGGGTGACCGCCGTCTTGCCCCGCTTGTATATCCTTTTAAAGTCGATGTTTTTTTTAAGGCTTATTATGCCGCTCATAAACCGCCCTCTCCGCTAAACTCAAACCCGCCGAAACAAAAAGACGCCGACTGCGGCGTCCGGATCACTTGCTCGTGATTGCTTAGGCAGATAACTTCTTTCTGCCCTTGAGTCTTCTTCTCGCCAAAACCTTACGGCCGTTCTTGGTACTCATTCTTTTTCTGAAGCCGTGAACCTTTGATCTGTGTCTCTTTTTAGGCTGGTATGTTCTGAGCATCGGTATCCCTCCTTAGCAATATATAGGATTAATTATTTTCCGGTTATTCCCGAGCCGCCGTCTCCTGCGGCGTCTCACAAAAAATCTTTATAATTGTACCACGAGTTTTTTCGGTTGTCAAGTAATATTTTACACAAAAAATGCAAATAATTTTTTATAAAAAATTTATTTTAAAATTTTTCGCATATATTGTTATCCCCAAAAAAACCGTCAACTATATTTTGTGTAACCGGGCAAATTTCAAATTTTCAAAAAATTTTTCCGCCGATTTGGGTGTTGAAAATTGATTTTCTTTCTGTTAAAATATATTTACATAAATGTTACAGGCGGCTTCAGTGCCGCCGATTAAATGCCCAAAATCGCGTATTTGCGCGTTTTTATACCCAAATTTGCAAGAGGAGAAATGAAGAAGTTGAAAACCAAAGATAACATAAATGACATATGGTCCGCCGTCACGGCCCAGCTCCGAGACGAGATGTCGGGCGTCGCGTTTGACACATGGATAATGCCGATCGTTCCGATCGGGATAACCGGAACCGAGATCAGGCTCAAGGTCCCCGGCGGGCTCCAGAAGGGCAGCCTCGGCAAAAGCATGATCACGACGAAATACCGCTCGCTTATCGAAAGCTCGCTCAGAAGCGTCACGGGCAAGGACCTGAGCCTCGACGTGTGCTTCGACGAGGCGGGCGGAAGCAATCAATCGGGCGACCCCATAACCTACGAGGGAATGCTCAATAATAAGTATACATTTGAGAATTTTATCGTCGGCAACAACAATAATCTGGCGCAGGCCGCGTCGCTGGCGGTGGCCGAGAACCCCGCCGGGAAATACAACCCGCTGTTCATATACGGCGGCAGCGGCCTCGGAAAGACGCATCTTTTGCAGGCGATAGGCAACTACTACCTGACCCACAACCCGGGCAAAAAAGTGCTGTACACCACCAGCGAGAAGTTCACCTACGAGCTGGTGAACGCCATACGGGAAAAGACCAATCAGGAGTTCCGCAACAGGCACCGCACGGTCGACCTGCTGCTGCTTGACGACGTGCAGTTTTTGTCCACCAAGGAGCTGGCGCAGGAGGAGTTTTACCACACCTTCAACGCCCTGTACGAGGCGGGCAAACAGATAGTTCTCACGTCGGACAGACTGCCCTCCGAGACCCCGCATCTGGCGGACAGGCTCAAGACCCGCTTCCAGATGGGTCTGCTGGCTGACATCCAGCCGCCCGACTACGAGACGCGTTTGGCGATACTCAAAAGCAAGATAGAGAACGAGTATTTCACGTTCGACGAGGAGATCATGGAGTATGTGGCCAACAACATAACCTCAAACGTCCGCGACCTTGAGGGCGCGCTCAAAAGAATTCTGGCCTACGCGGGCATCGAGCGCACCAACACCATATCCATGGAGCTGGCGCAGAAGGCGCTCAAGGAGATACTGTCCACCCTGCCGCAGCGCAATATAACCACCGCGGTCATTATTGACGAGGTGGAAAAATATTACCGTCTGCCCAAGGGCTCGCTGATCACCAAAAAGCGCTCGAGCGACATAGCCTATCCGCGCCACATTGCGATGTACATATCACGCGTTATATTGGACGAGTCGTACGCGAAGATCGGAGAGGACTTCCGCCGCGACCACTCGACCGTCATGAACGCGGTAAAAAAGATGAAAAAACTGGTTACCGAAAACCCCGAGCTTCAGGACAGCATAAAAGAGCTGGTTGCCAATATAAAGAGGGATTAGCCCATGAATGACATGTTTGACACAATAGCGGCCATAGCCACGCCCATAGGTTCAGGCGGCGTGGCTATTATACGCGTCAGCGGAGAAAACTCCGTCGCGGCCGTCGGCGCCGCGGCTCGGCTCAGGCGGGGAATACCGCTCGAAAAAGCCGAGAGCCGCAGGCTTTATTTGGCGGACATACACAAGATAGGCGACCCGGCTGACATAATCGACGAGGCTTTGGTCGCGGTAATGCGCGCGCCCTGCTCCTACACCGGAGAGACCGTGGTCGAGATCAACTGCCACGGCGGGTACTTGGCCGCCGACACGATATTAAAAGAGATCCTGAGCGCCGGAGCCAGACCCGCTGAGGCGGGAGAGTTCACCCGCCGCGCCTTTATAAACGGCAAGACCGACATGATCGGCGCCGAGGCGGTCATGGACATAATCGACTCAAAAAGCGGCATGGGTCTTACCAACGCCGCGAGGTCGCTGGGCGGCGCGCTGAGCGATAAGATAAACGCGGTTCGAGAAATAATCTTAAACATAACCGCGGAGATCGCGGCGGCCGCCGACTACCCCGAAGAAGTCGACCCCCTGCCGCCCGAGGAGACCGCGGAACGGATCTCCGAAGCGCTCGAAAAAGTGAGCGCGCTGATCGACGGCTTTGAGACCGGGCGCATACTGCGCGACGGAATAGCGGCGGTCATCGTCGGCAGGCCCAACGTTGGCAAGTCGTCGCTTATGAACGCACTGACCCGCAGCGACCGCGCGATCGTTACCGACATACCGGGCACCACCCGAGACACCATAGAGGAGCTTGTGAACATAAAGGGCGCGGCCATGCGCCTTTTGGACACGGCGGGCATCCGAGGCGAGACCGAGGACAAAATCGAGCAGATCGGCATCAGCCGCGCGCTTGAGAGCATAGACCGCGCGGACCTGTGCATATTTGTGGCCGACTCGAGCGCGGAGCTTGATCCGGAAGATTTGCGGATACTGGATACAATAAAGGGCAAGACGACGGTCTGCGCCCTCAATAAGACCGACCTTGAGACCGAGACGCGGCTGACCGCAGAAAGCTTGGCCGAGGCGGCGGGGATCGACATAAGCGACGTGGTCGAGACCGCTGCCCCCGAAAACGGAGAGGCCGAGGGCATCGAGGCTCTGGAGGAGCGCATCGCCGAAAAATTCGCTCTGGGCAGCGTCGGCAGCGGCGACGTTTACGTTTCGAACACGCGCCAGCGCGACTCGCTCGTAAAAGCGCGCCGTGCTCTGAAACTGGCGCTTGAGGGAGCCGAGTCGGGCATGCCGTTCGACCTGCTGCGCATCGACCTTGAGGACGCGCTGTCCGCTCTGGGCGAGGTGACCGGGCAGACGGTGCAGGAAGAGATAATAGACAACGTGTTTTCCCGCTTCTGCGTGGGAAAATAAAATTATTCGCTAAAAACATGAGGATAATATTATGAGTGAGATAAGCTTAAATTCGGATTTTATCGAAAAATATGTGCGTTTTTCGAATCCGGAGTATATTCAGGTGTATTTATACGCCCGGTATCTTAACGATACCGAGGGCGCGATGCCCGAGCCCGGGCGGCTGTCGTCGGAGCTTTCTATACCGATTGACCGCGTGAATTTTATTCTGGGCTTCTGGGTGAGCCAAGGCGCGGTTATCCGAGACGAAAACGGCGAACTGTCGTTCGCGGCGGAGGATGAGGAAGCGCCCAAGCCGAGACGGAGCCGTTCAAGGGGCGGCGCCAAAATGCGCCCGTCATACAAAAGCGGCGAGATCGACGCGGCGGCGGAGAGGAACCAAGTGTTGTCGGGCATGTTTTATCAGGCGGAGAGTATTCTGGGCCACACCCTCTCGGGCAACGAGACCGAACTTTTGTACTCGTTCTACGACTGGCTGGGTCTGCCCTGCGAGGTCATAGTCATGCTTTTGAGCTACGCGGCCAAAATGGGCAAGACCGGAAAGCGCTACCTTGAGACCGTGGCGATCGACTGGGCAGACAAGGGCATCGACACCTTTGACAAGGCCGAGGAGTACATATCCCGCCTCGAGGAGATCCACGGCAGGGAGTACAAGATACGCTCGATCCTGGGCATCTACGACCGCGCGCTCAGCCAGACCGAAAAAAAATACATAAAGCTTTGGACCGAAGACATGGACACCCCGCCCGAATTGGTGGAGCTGGCGTACGACCGCACGGTGGAGAACACGGGCAAGCTGTCCTGGGCGTACATGAATAAGATATTAAAGAGCTGGCACGACAGCGGCATCAAGGACTCGGTCGGAGTGGAGCGCGAGGATATTATACACGGAAAAACGCCCCCGAAAAACAAAAACGCCAAGGGCTTCAACAATTTTTCGGACAGCGGCAAGACCGACTATTCGTCCCTCGAGGAAAAGCTTCTGGACTTAATGCTTGACAATTAATAAAACGAACGGAGTGATTTTATGCAATCGGCTCAGGCGCTCGCTTTGGGCGAGCTTAAAAACATTAGAGACAGCCGCGAGGCGGAACTGGAGCGCAGGCGCGTACTCGTCCGCGCGCGCTCGGACGAGTACGCGGCGATAGAAAACGACCTCAGGCGGGCGGGCAACGAGCTGCTGCGCTCTATTTTGGGCGGCGAGCGGGATTTTGACAAGATCAAAAACTTTATCCAAAGCAAGCAGCGAGCCAAGGCGGCCGTTTTGAAAAACTTAGGCCTGCCCGAGGATTATCTGGACGAGAAACACAACTGCGGCATCTGCCGCGACACGGGCTTTGACGACGAGGGCAAAAAATGCCGCTGCCTCAAGGAGCTGACCGCGAAATACATTATACAAAACTCCAACATGACCGAGGTCATGAAGGAGCAGACCTTTGAGAATTTCGACTTTTCGCTGTTCTCGCCCAAGCCCGACGCCAAGGGCAGAGCGCCGCTTGACATCGCGAGATCGGCTTACAATAAAGCCGAAAAATTCGCCGACAGCGTCGACGAAGGCGGAAACATTCTGTTAATGGGCGGCGTCGGCACGGGCAAGACCTACCTCTCAAGCTGCATAGGCAACCGCGCGCTCGCTTTGGGGAAAACCGTTTACTACGAGACGGCGTATAAGCTGTGCGAGCTATTGGAGAGCGTGCGCTTCGGGAACGACGGCGACGAGAAGACCGAGCAGGACCGGAGCGTGAAAAAATACGCCGAGGAGGCCGACCTGCTGATAATCGACGATCTGGGCACCGAGTTTCTGACCCAGTTCACGGCTGCGGCGCTGTTTGACCTGTTCGGCGCGCGCCTCAACAGGAGGCTCGCCACGGTGATCTCCACCAATATTGACTTTTCCGCCATGGACGAGCGCTACAGCCCGCGCATGACCTCAAGAATACTGGGCGAGTATATGATAATCTCAATGCCCGAAGGCGACCTCCGCCGCAAAAAATACGAATGATCCGAATACTTTTTTTGTAACATATTCTTAATTTAAAAAATTGTAATAATATGGTATTATATATAGGCGCTTTGGCGCTTACACAAAAGGGTATTTTGAGCGGTTAGCCATCTCCTATTTCTTTTCAGGAAGGAGGTGACCTCCCAAATTTGCCATGATTATATTCATGAGCTTATTGAAAGGGGGTATTGCTGATGCTGAATTCGATTTTAAAAGTAATCGTCGCTGCTATAATATTTTTTATAACAGTTAGCATAAAAGCAATATGACCGTCTCGTGGCTGAATGACGGTCATATTTTTGACATAACATTTGGCTAACCGTTTAACGGTTCCCTTTTGTGCGATTGGGGATCGCATTTGGGCGGTTCCCTTTTGCATTTTTATTATATATCATCATTTCAGTTTTGTCAAGGAATTTTTAACTATAATCAATACCGGTCACATATTTTAATTCGGATTTAAACATTTCTTAGACATATTTTTCAAAAAAATAAAAATAAACTATAGACAAAATATTTCATTTGTGATATAATAGGTCATCATATGATATAAACGGAGGTTGTGTTATGAAAAAAGCGTTCATTTCCGCCGCGCTGTTTTGCGCCGCACTGTGCGCGCATTTGACGGCGTTCGCCGCGGACAGCGTTCTCCCCGACGATCCCGCGGGGCGGTGGGAATTTTTTAAAGCCAATTATCACGGCATGCCGACCGGCTTTAAGGTCTGCCTTGTGCTGATCGTACTGCTGATCGCCGCGAGCGCGGTTTATTACAAATTCTCAAACAGATCCGAAAACAAAAATGACGGCGCGGAGCCGCCGGAGAAAGGGGCTGACTCAAATGGCGAATAAAAAATCCGGCAGAGCCGGCTCGATACCCGGCTACATATACGCGCTGGACGGCGTGAGGGCCGTGTCGATCATGCTGATATTTATATTCCACAGCTGGCAGCAGTCGTGGATAAGATACCAAATCGCCCTGCCGAACGGCAAAAACCTTATAAATCTGGACCTGATCCAACGCTACGGCTTTATCGCCATAGACTCGCTGTTTGTGCTGAGCGGCTTTTGTCTGTTCTACCCGGTGGCGAGAGCGATGTTCGGCGAAACAAACCCGATAACCCGGAAAACCTTTTACAAAAAAAGAGTACTGCGCATAGTTCCGGGCTATTGGCTTATGCTTATAATACTGCTTTTTGTTCCGGCACTGTCCTACACGACCTACGACATCCACTCGGCGTCGGACCTGTTTAAGCACTTCGGCTCCCACGCGGTATTTCTGCACGGCCTCAGCTCAAAAACGGTCGGCAGCACTATATCCACCGCCTGGACCCTGCCCATAGAGGTGGGATTTTATCTGATATTCCCGCTTATCGCGATAGTGTTTAAGAAAAAACCTGTGCCCGCGTTCCTCGGACTGTTTGTCATAAGCCAGTGCTTCAGGCTTTTCTGCGCCTTTAATCTCGGCACCGGCACCGAAATACAGGCCATACCCCTGGGATATCTGGACGTTTTCGGTATCGGAATGCTGAGCGCCTACTTTGTGGTGTACGCCAGAAACAAGCTTGACATGAGCCGCCTCAAATGGTTTATGACGGCGCTTTCGATAGTCTGCCTGTTCGCGGTGTACCACTTTATAAAGTGGATGGACCTGAACGTCGTCAGCGGCGTCGACTCCGTCACGTACTTTCGCTGGTTCTTCCGCGAGATACTCTGCGTGATCTTCGCGCTGTTCCTGTTCTCGGCGACCTTTTCGATAGACCTCTGGAGCAGAAGGATACTCGGAAACAAATTCTTTGTGTTCATATCCGCCATCTCCTACAGCTTTTATCTGTGGCACCAGAATATCAATATTTTCCTGAAAAAGATCAACGTTCCGTATACAACCGTAAATCCCGTTATGAACGACCGCGCGGCTATGGACGGATACGTGCTGCTCGGTATAGTGATCTCGCTGGCTATCGCCGTCGTCTCGACCTATCTTATCGAAATGCCTATCGCGAAGCGAGGCCTTGTCGGCTATTTTAAAAGCATAATAAATGGCGCGAAAGCCGCGCCCCAAAAAATAAAACAAGCGCTCAAAAACGCTTAAAGTTATCAAACTCTCAAAGAGACAGGAGATGATCAAGTGGGTCAATTTATCGGTCATATCGGCGGTTTTTTCATACTGGCCGCCGCCGTTATGATTGTCGGAATATTCTTTTGGGAATCGGGGCTTGTCAAAGACAAGCGCTCGGTCATAAGCGCGGGCAAAACCGCCGCTTTCGCTGCCGCGATAGGTATGGTGTATTATTTTTTCATGGCGTACCTGAGAAATATTTTCGGCGGGCAGACCAACTTTTTTGACTTCGGAAAAATATTCACTTTTTTCGGAACGGACAAACTGCTCGGTTTATATCAAACGCCGAGCTTTAAGGAGAGCGTTTCGGGGCTCAACATGCCGCTGTTTATATATCTCGCCCACTTTGTCGGCGGCGCGGTCTTTAAGCAATACGCGGGCTCCGCGCTGTTTATGAATTTCCTCGCCGCGGCGGGCGGCGCGGTCTGCGTCGGCAGCCTTGCGCGTGATTTTTACGGCGGCAAAGGCGCGGATACGGCCGTGTTTGTAATATTTTCTCTGCCGTTTGCCTTCGCGCTGTTTATGCCCGCCTGCTTCGGAATAGTTTTCGGTTTGGCTGCATCCGCGGCGTACGCGCTTTATAAAAAGAAAACGGTTCTTTATGCCGTCCTTGCCGCGGCCGCGATCCTGACCTCAAAGCTCGGACTTTTGACGCTGCTGTTTCCGCTTATTGCGAAAATACCCGCGGCTGCGGATTTCGCGCAAAAAATCCCGAAACTCAAATTTTTCAAAAATCCGTATTTCCGCTTGGGAATATTGCTGCTTGTCTTAACGCTCAACGGATTTGTTATACTGCTTGCGATGGGAGGTGCGCTGTGATGGACAATTCGGCCGTTCAAAAAATTTCCGCTCGGCGGCTCGGCAGCCTGAGCGACGACAACAAAGGCGCCGCGAAGGTGTTTTTCGCCGCTGTCGCGAGCAGACTGCTTCTGTTCGCTCTGGCGTACGCGGGGCTGCGGCTTTTGGGCTCAAACCCCACATTCACAAAGATGTTCGCCGAGTCGGGCGATGTTCCGCATTACTTGTATCTGGCGGAGCATTGGTACGCCTCGTCCGGCGAGAAGGCGAACCTGCTGGTGTTTTATCCGTTTTTTCCGATCTGTGTCGCTCTGTTCAGAGTGATATTCAGGAGCTATATCCTGTCGGCGATCATCGTGTCATACCTGTCGTTCGGCTTGGCCTCGGCGTATTTTTACAAGCTGCTCAAGCTTGATTACGACGACGAAAAGACCGCCTACGGCCTCGTAGGATTTTTCGCCGCGGTGTTCGGAGTGTTTTTCATAAGCGCTCACACCGAAAGCCTGTTCGTGATGCTGATCGCCATGGGACTTTACTATATGCGCAAAAAGAACTGGCTCGCCGCGGGCGTCATCGGATTTTGCGCGGCGCTCACCAAAACACAGGGCGTGCTGCTGTTTCTGCCCGCCGCGTATGAGATAGTCGTCGGCGCGCTCAAAAACAAAAAGTTTTATAAAAAATCACTTTTCAGTCTTCTGATACCTTTCGGATTTGTCTGCTATCTGCTGCTTAATCTGATATACGGCGGAAGCTGCTTCAAGTTTGTCGAATACGAGGCGGCGGCGCCCTGGTACAACACCTCAAAGTGGATCGCCGACGGTATCGCAACCAGCTACTCGACCGGAATATCGCACTTTTCGTTGTCGATGATCATATACTGGCCGCAAATACTCATGTTTTTCATAGCGGTGGCGGCGATATTCGTCGGAGCCAAGACCAAGGTCCGCACATCATATCTGCTGTTTATCGGCGCTTATGTGGGCGCCACGTACTTCCACGGCTGGATGCTCTCGGGCGGAAGATATGTTTCGTCCTGCCTGCCGCTTTACGTGATATACGCGTCGATCGAGAACAAATACGTGAAAAATATAATCCTGCTCATCGAGGCGGTTCTGTGCTTCGCGTACGCCGTGCTGTGGATGCAGGGCCAGGCGATCATGTGACACAATAATATAAGGAGTAAAAAATGCGTAAATTTAACAACATCTTTAAACGCGCGCCGCTTGTAAAAGCAGAAACGCCGACAGCCGCGGCGCCCGACCCAAACATTAAATATAGACTTCCGATCTCCGCTAGGCGCTTGAAGTTTTGGGCGTTTGGATTCATATACCTCGGGATCATAATATTCGCCGCAGGCTTTTTCAAAGCCGTATACGCTGTCCTTTTTTTGGCAGTTATCGCCGTTTGTTTTGTGAGCCTGATCCGCCGCACGCAAAAAAACGAAGTGTTTTATCTCGATTTGCGCTCTGCTGCCGCAGCCGTTTTGTTTATAGCTGCGTTTCTTATACTCAGCGGACAGCTGGGCCTGTGCAAGCAGTATCAGGATTGGGCGCTTAAAAACGCGCTGCTGCGCGACTTGACGGAGCGCAAATGGCCGATATACTACAGCGACGGCTCGGCTCTTTCGTATTATATTATACCTTTTCTCCCGGCGGCTCTGGCCGGCAAAATCACGGGGAGTCTTAACGTCACGCGTTGGGTTTTGTTTTTATACCTTGCGGCCGGCTTGCTTATCTCATACTTATATCTTGTAAAGGTCACAAGGTCCGACACGGCTTTAAAACAGCTTTTTGTGATACTGGCGTTTTTGCTTTTCAACGGTTTTGAGGATCTTCGCGCCGCCACCCTCGATCTGTGGTCGGCTCTTCGCAAAATATGGGAACCGGACTTCGTCAAAGCCGGCATCACAATAGGATTTACATCTGTTTATAAATCATTTTTGGGGCCTTTTAACCAATCCGTTATCGGGTATTTGGGTATGCTCATTGTCATGGATGATGACATGGATTTGGGGGATTCTCTGTTTTTGGGAGTCGGAGCGCTGCTCTCCAGTCCGTTTATGACAATTATTATGGCTGTAGTGTGCGCTGTCAAAACTGTCGTTTTTATTAAAAATAACCTCCGCGCAAAAATGATCGCGTCCGAATTTTTGACCGTTCATAATATGCTGGCTCTCGTTGTGATCCTTCCCGTTTTTGTCTTATTTATATGGGGAAATATTACCCGAGAAAAGCCGGACGTTCTCAGCTTTAAAATGATAAATTATTCCGGCAATTGGTATCAGTATGTTTGTTTCGTTATAACCGAGGTTGGGCTGTTCTTTATTCTTATGCTGAGCAGATATAAGCGCGATCCGTATTTTTACGCTCTGTTCATAACCACGGCTGTATTGCCGCTGTTTCAGTACGGATTGTATAACGATCTTTGTTCCAGAGGAACCACGGCGTGTATAGTGGGGATATTTGTTTTGATCGTGCGTATGCTGCATGAACCGAAAACGAACCGAGAGAGCAAGACCCGCGCCGTGGCGCTGTTGCTGATGATGTTGCTTGTCAGCGGCGAAACGCTTGCGCTGTGCCGCGACTCGGCTCTCGATTTTGCAAAGTCCGCCGCAGACGGGAACAAAATAGCGTCTTCGTGGCTTGACACTTATGTGACTCTTGATGATATACAAAAATTCAACGAGACCGATTTAATATATAACTTTTTCTCACCAAACGCCAAAGATGAGCAGTTTTTCTTTAAATATCTCGCGAAATAAAATATAATGCGGAGCCGAAATTGTCAGTTCGCTTGATATTTTCAGAACTTTCAATTATATCGGCTCCGCTTTTTTTACCTTATCGGATTTCTTTCATTCATTTTTCATGTTACTCGACATTCTTTGAAACGGCGTCGTTTTCCGTTATGTTTGCTCTGTTATTCTTTTGTTCGTTATTTTCCGGCGTCACAGACTGTGGTTCCCATATGTTAAACGCAGAATCGACTTTGGCAAAAAACGGGTCAAGCCTTCCCAAAAGAGAGAAGATCGGCTTTTCGACCAATATCATTCTCATCCTGTCGATAACGCTGCAAACAGCATATATTATTACCGCCGAGAGTAATCCTCTCAGCAATATATTCCATCCCGATGATATGTCCACCGTCCCGGTCTTGAGCCATTTTGTCCATACATAACTGCGCAAAACGCCGTTGTCGTGAATCAGGTAAACACCGAAAGCGCTCGCCGCGATATAGTTTATCACTCGGTTCTTGCCAAGGTCAATATTTTTGAAGAACATAAATAAAGAAACAGATGACAAGAAAAGGAAAATAAACTCATGATTTATCGGAATGTTAGCGCGGGTTTCGAAAAATTTGCTTCCCTCTCTGCCAAGCTTCATAAAAATTATCAGGCACGCGCATTCCGCCGCGAGAGTCAAAACAAAACCCGCCATTGACACAAGCCTGTTGTCAAGTATTTTTATCGAAAACCTTTTGATATATCCGGCTGTAAAATACATAAATATGAACCATGAGCCGAGATTAAACAAAACTCTCTGCGGCGCCGCAAAAGTCAAAACCGACATGCCGACCAACGAGATAAACAAAACGATGATAAGCGCCGTATATCCCTTTTTACTCATGCTTTTTATAAGATAATTTAAAAAAGGTGATATAAAGCATATAAATACATACACGACAGCAAACCACGCCGCGTTGAAAGTGATCGGAAAAAATGCCCGCAGCCATGTCGTATAATCATACTTTCCGTGCAAACAGAACTTTCCAATCAATATAAATATCACGTTGTAAAAGAAAACCTCAAACCATATTCTGAGCGTCCTTTTCAGACTGAATTTTGTGTCGATCAAAAAATACGAGCTTATAAGCATAAATAAATTTACACCCAAAGCACCGCCGATGTAAAACAACGTGCCCACAATTCTCACATATAATCCATATCCGTGAATATTGCCGTAAATTCCGCTATGGCCGATAAAATGGCCAAACATAATCATAAACATCGAAATAATGCGCAGCAACTCAAAATTCGATTGTCTCACCTTTTTAGTCGTTTTCATATCACAAATCCTCCCTTTAATGCCGCCGCGCGATCGTCATCACGCGAACCACTTCAGCAGATATCCGACGGTTCCGACCAGGTTTATGCCGAGACCCCAGAAAAACAGCGGATACATCAGTTTTGTAATATCATATTTTTCGCTCTTTATCATAAGCGCCAGTCCGAGCAGGGCGGCGGGTATCATATCGACCGTGTAGCGGTTTCCGAACTGCGAGCCGCCAAGCGTGCGGTGGAGGCACAAAAGGCACATATGCAGCAAAATAAGCGCGGTTATCGTCCACAGCATAGGATTTTTCGCGTTTGTCTTTATGTCTTTTACAAAATATATCAGATACGCCAAAAATATCGGGCTGATAAGCCAAAAGGCGCAGCCGTTGAATTTGGGAAACTCAAGAATACCGCTGTCGCTCCACGACGGCAGATCGAACATATGCTTGATATTTTCCGAAAAATACGCGATATTGAACTGTCCGTTTTCGTTCTGATACGAGAACTCGGGCAGATAGTTGTGCCCGAACTCAAACGGGTTTCCGAATCTCGCGGCGTTGAGGACCATGAGAACGATACCGACGCCGAGCGCCGGCGCGGCCCACCAAAGGTGCTTTTTCAGCGCCTGCGCGAGCGTTTCGCCCTCGGCTCTTGTGTAATCCAGCATCAGCCACAACACGATCGGCAGATACACGATCTGAAGCGGCCTTGAGCCGAACGCCAGCGCCAGCAAAAACAGCGGCGCCCATCCGCATTTTCGGCTCATGTTCATCGCGAAATAAAACGCCATGACCGTGAACGTGAAAGCGCAGGTCTGCGCGATATACCAAACGCCGCCGCTGAATCCGAAATGCAGAAAGTTTCCGCCGATCGTGGCAAACAGCGCGAAAAACACCGCGATCCCCGCGTTTTGCTTTATGTTGTAAACCAGCTTGTAGGCGTAAAGCGCGCCGACAATACCGATTATCGTTGTGATGAGATTGTCGGGCACTGTTTTCATCCACGCGAACGGCAGCAAAATAAACGAGGGCACGGGAGGAAAGCTGACAAAATATTTGCCGTTGTATATCGCGAGCTCCAGATAAGGATAATCCTGACCCAGGTCAAGATGCCCGCCGAGCCAGCGGCGCGCCTGCAGCACATAAGACATATAGGGCGACTCGCCCAGAATGCTCTGCTCGGTGAACGCCCAGATCACGCAGTAGCACGCCAATACCGACAGAACCACCGCTATCCCGCCGAGCCACAAATTTTTATTGAGCTTTTTAAGCCCGTCAAATTTTTTCAAATCAACTTCTTCCGTAGGCATAATATCCTCCTAAATAATGACCTAATCCGATTTTTTACAAAAGTATTTATAAAAATTAGACTTCTTGTAATTTTTTGCCAAGAAGTTACCTCCGCTCACCGGACCGCTTTCATCAAAATGTTTCATGATCTCGCTGTAAGGTGTGCTGATAGTTGAAAGAACTTCGCGTTTTATCTCTGTCGCCGGAGTAAATGTTCCTATCATAAACACGATAAGCGCAACGATAAGATATTTTTTATGTCGCATACAGTTGTTAAACGTCCCGTATTCGCCCCATTCCGGCAACTCGGCCATTATCACATGTATAAATGTGATACAGATATATATTAAGCCGGGAACAGAAACGCGCATTGAAATATCCGAACTGAACCCGATTCGAACCAAGGGAATGAACAACAGCGAAACGCCCATACCGATGAGTACAATATCGGGTTTTTTACGTTTGAGGATCAACGCTATATAGATCCACGCCTCCAATATGACAAACATAAAATACACAATTAAGAATTTTCTGTCATCGGCGGTGAAACTGCCGCTGAAAAGACTTTTAACCTCATTTAATGTTCTGAGTCTACCGCCCGCATCGCCCGCGTCGACCGTTTTGGCAGCGTTGGCGGCGTTGGCCGCAGCGCTCGTGGAAGAAGAGATCTCGACTATGGCATTAGAGCTGTAATACAGCAAATACACAGGCGCAACCGCCAACATAGCTAAGACATTCTGAACGGAAAACAAATCACGGAAAAACTCTCCGATTTTTTTGCTTTTTACCGCGACGCAAAACGCCGAAACTGTTTTAAGCGCGCACAGAATAATTATTCCGATCATTGGCAGAGGACCAAAAGGCGCGGATAAAATGCCGTACATGGCGATGTTTTTCAGCTTTTTCTCATTCATGATCAAAAGAACCAATATCCACGGCACTATCACCTGATTAAATACCCAATACAAGCACGTCATATTAGAGCTGTATTGAAAACACCAATTCGCCCACCATTCAAGGTGCATACTATTATTAATAAACGACAGTTTTTTATTATATAGAATACCTATAATATCCAAACCGCTGAAAAACATAAACATCAATATCGCGATAAAAACTCGCTTTCTCTTTCCGGTATTTGTTATCATCGCCACCAATAAAAACACTATAAAGCAGCCAAAACTGCTCCACAGCAGCAGCGCGATATTTCCGACAATATACGCAAACCGCGTGCTTCCCGAAATAAATAACGCAATTTTTCCAAACAAAGCCGGAACGATCCAGTGCGCAATATAGTAGCACATCAACGTGTTTCCGTTATCAAAAGTCACCGGCCAGTCGTAGGATATGATATTCTTAAAAATCGTGTTCCGCGCCACGTGATCGGCCGACTGATGCACAAACCCGCCCTGTCCGGCAAGCAGACACCACACAAACGCTATCGCGGCTATAATGATTATTTGCGTTTTTGAAAGAATTATCGACTTTGCCTTACCGTCACGGTGAGAGGAGTTTTTTATAAAAAAGAACATTGACGCCGCGGAAAGCGCCGCCAATATAATCGCGCTTACAATACTCAACCAGCCGATATAGAATATCACAACCGGCACAAACGCGTAAAGCACCGCTAAAATCTTAAGATTTTTATACCCTATCTTCATATTTGTTCCGTCCTTTTTCAAAAATTAAACACGTGACACATTATATCAAATATTTTTTGCGATGTCAACAGTAATTAAAATGTCACGAATTCTGCCTTCAATCAAAAATACCATTTTGAAAAGGCCGCTATGTCCGTCAATATTCTCGTCTCCGATCATTCCGCCGTCATAATCGCATATCAAAAAATCAACAAAAATGGATTATGCTCATTCCGCAGAACAAAGCGATTATAACCGCTGTCACAACAAGAGAAACCCTAAACAACTTTTTATTCTCGCGCGTTTTACAGTAATCGGCAAAGCTTGCGATAAACACCGCAGAAGCCGCCTGCCAGAGCAGCATATATCTGAAATCCGCCGTACAGCTGTACGGATACGAAACGTTAAATTGTATATACGAGACCGTCATGATCAGCCACACCCAAAACGCCGAGCGCTTCAAAGACTTATCCATAGTTTTATATCCGAACATAACGGCTGTTACCGATATCAACGTCAACAATAATATCGCCGTATGAACATAATCCAAACCCCACGCCAAAAAACTTGACATTCCGTCATACTTGAATTCGCCATGAACTCCGGTTTTTATCAAAATTCCAAAAATGTTTGTTTCTTTGCCTATGCTTACATACGGATTTTTCAGCATTTGTAAAAACGGAATATGAAGCCATCTTTCCGAAAATGATGCGTCACCGGTATATACAATAATGTTTTTCCCTAAGTCAAGAACATAAGTTAACGGCTGACCGAACAGCACATAATTCCTAATCGCATATACCAGTCCAAGCGGAAAACAGATAACGGCAAACACCGCCAACTGTATTATTAAGCTTTTTAATTGCGCGTAATCTTTCGATCGGCAAGTTCTGAACAGATGATACAGCATTACCGGTCCGGTAAGCAAAGCGATAAGTCCGCAGTTAATTTTTGTCATCATTCCGAAACCGATGGATAATGCAATTCCGATAATATATTTTAATCTTCGGTCTTTATGCCACATAAGCGTAAAGTATAACGCAAAAATCATAAACATAAATGACAGCATATCATTGTTCAGCCTTGAAGAACAAAGAATTTGCGACGGATAAACAGCTATCAACGCGATGATAATTGCCTGCACCCTGCCCTTTAGCTTAAACTTCTCCAATATTTCTGCCGTTACGGCCAAAGTCAAACATGAGGATACACAAGACACCATCTGCGCCGCATATAAAAGCTTGGACCAGTCCGCTTCGTTTGTTAAAAACATACCGATCCTTATAAATATCGCGGACAGAATATAAAACAGCGGCGGTTGATAAAACTGCCACGTGTTGGTCGGCGGCAAATGACCTTCTACCACATAACGCAAATAAGCATAGTGTCCCGTTCCGGTTTCGTCGGTAGCGCCAATATCATGCGCTCTCACAAACGGGCCCGTATACATGGTGTAACCCCAGCGCAGAATTATTCCGACTATTATAATAAGCGTAACCGTTCTCTCGGCGGTCGGTTTTCCGCGATAAAACCAAAAAGCAGCCAAAACCGCAACCGCTGTCAGCATTAAGCGCATGATGACCTTGACATCCGCTTCATCGTTAAGCTTAAGAATTCTTATTATAATCATCAGCAGGATCGGCATAAAACACAAAAGCAGCCTTTTAGCAAAGCCCCCGAGAACAAACCCCTTAGCCGTGCCTTCGCGTTCCGTTGATGTCATATTGTCAACTTTTTGCTTATACATACTAAACCTCATTTCTATTATTACTGATAACCCGCGTAAACAATTACTATTCAAATTGTAAATCTGCTGTCTTCCGGATATTTATGTTTATAACACGATCCTTCCGATCGCGTTTATCGCCGCGCTGCACGTAAGTCGAATAAAAACGACTTCGTTAAATATAATTTACGTTCAGAGGCTTTATATTATCGTTTCGACAATTTAATAATTTTGTTATATACGGCGCCGCCAAACAGCTTTTTTCTGAAAACAACCGTTATTAACGCGAGCAGCGTCAGCAGCGATATAACGAACGATATCCCGAGTCCCGGCGCGTGAAATTTAAATTTCACATGATGCTTTCCGACGCCCGCGGGAATCGCGATAAACGTGTTCAGAGCGCAAACCGGCTCAGTTTTTTTGCCGTCAACATAAACCGACCAACCCTTTTCGTAAGGAATGGTCGTAAACAAAACCTCTCCTTCTCCGAGATCAACATCACCCTCAAGCCAAGTATGACCGAAATCGGCAACATTGAATCTTTTTTCCGCGGATATTCCGCCGACGCCCTTTTTAAGCGCCTGCGAGTCGAGCTTTGCCGCGCGGCACGTCATGCCGGATTGCTCGGACGCGAAGCTTACCTTAACTGTTTTTCCGCCGCGAAGGTCGCCCAGGTATATGATCTTTTCCTCCCGGCCGTATTCGTTGTTATACTTTCGATTTACGTTTTCCGATGATATTGTGATAGTACCGGTATAATTTTTTGAAAGCTCAAGATAATATTCCCCGTCATCTTTGGTTTTGAACTCATAAGTTTTTCCGTTGTCGATTTTAGAAGCGTCGGTGATATCCTCAAACACGGACGCGTTCAGCAAAATATCGGTCAGGCGGTTCTGAACTTTAAAAAATGAATTCTCCTTGGGTATATCCGAGACTATTTGCTCATCCGAGGCGAACCCGATCGGAAGAGCGAGCGGATTTAAATATACCGAATTGTTGCCGAATTTCTCCAGAAGCTCATAATCGTTCTCAACGTCCTCGTTCGAGACCAGATACTTTATTCCGTAAATACTGTCAATGGGCAGAGTGGAACCGAAATAACGTGAAATATTTCCCGCTCTGTGCAGACCGACGCTGCCGTTAAACACATTAAGGTCGTTATTAAACGTGGAGCTGTAATGACTAACGCCGTTCATCCCGAAGCTCATGTTGTCGTTGTCGGTGCGCTCAAATGTCTTTTCCGAGCGATAAAATCCCGAATCATAACCGTGTATAAAATCAATCGTCTCATTGATCTCCTTGACATCGCTGACATATTTTTCATGGCCCACAAGCCCGAACGTCTTATCAAGTCCTGCTATCATCTCGCGGCCGTTTATTACCAGCTCTGCGCAAGTCAAAACTATCAAGACGCCGCAAACGCACGCTCTCAATTTCTTTCCGCCGAAAAGCATGGCAGAAACCCCGATGATATACGCTCCGGTCAAAATCAAACTCAACACCGCCCAGCGCATATTTTTTATTACTTCCTTGTCAAACGCGAACACCGCCGCGATCAGAGCCGCGAACACAGCCATCCCGACAAACGCGCCAACCGCTCCTCTCTTTCTCAGACGCGAAAAACCTCTGAACGCCGTATAAACGGCGAAAAAGCAAAACACATAAGCGTATCTGTACGGAAACCACATCGGATAACTGAAAACATGCCAGGCCATATCGAGCTTTCTTATGAAAAAGCTCACAAATAATACCGCGAACACGCAGAGCGCCGCAATTTTTTCTCTTATTTTTATTTTTGAATTAAAGAAATATACGGGAATCATAAGCCCGCAGATCACGCCGCAAAATATTCCGGGAGAGCCCGCGTTGGTTATGCTGTCATACTGGCCCAAAAAAACGCGCCGCGGTATCTCAAATATTTTTTGGTTCCAAAATCCGCTCGCGACATACACGCTCGCCGACAGTTTTCCGCCGATCATGTTAATAAACGTGGGCAAAAGTATAACCGCTCCGATCAAAGCGCCAACCGCGCCCGCGCCCGCGAGTATCCCCGTTTTTTTAAAAAAATCCTTGAGGCTCTTTCGGCCGTTTTTTGACACATACCTGTACAGAAAATATATGATCGAAAATATTGCCGTCATATAGGCGGTATAGTAATTCGAGAACAGCGTCAGCGTAAATGCCGCGATAAAAACAAGGGGAGACTTGCCGCGAAGCACGCGCTCGATCCCGAGAATTACTATCGGGAGCCAAATCGCGGCGTCCAGCCACATAACGCACATAGAATAAAATACCGCGTATGTTGAGAGGGCGTAGCAGCACGAAAACAGCACGACCGACAAATCGCACTTTTTAAACGCGTGTTTCATAAGTATCGCGAAGGCGAGGCCGCTCGCTCCGAGCTTAAGCAGAACCATAAGCGCTATGCAGCTCGGCATGGCGCTCTGAGGAAAAAACAAAACCAAAATCGAAAAAGGGCTTGACAAATAATATGTAAACAACGCCAAAGCGCTGCCCCCCATCTCTTTGGTGAACGTGTACGCCAAACTGTCACGGCCCAAAAAAACGCGGCGCAAAAACACAAAGAATTCATTATATTGATTGTCAAGGTCCATCACCAAAACCGTTTTATCGCCAAAAGGATATATTCCTATCAGCGCGTAAACCGCCAACATGCTCAAAAACGGCAAAACAAAAGACAACGCGTACACAAGCGCTTTTCTTCTGTCTTTTATCAGTGGCATTTTAACCTTCATAACGCACACTCACTTTCACTATTCATCCGGTCGATATAAAATATTATGATTGACGCAAACGCTCATAACGCCGCCAAAGTCTTATTGTTTTTATTACTTTGGTTGTCATTAATCCGCTATCAGAAGTAATGTATAACGCACATCGCGCAGAACAGAATGGTCAGTATCACCGAAGCGGCGCCGATGACGCGTATCGCCTTGTTTTCGCGCTTTGCGCGGCACCAATCGACAAAGCAGCCTATAAACACCGAAGACGCAAACTGCCACACCAGCACATATCTGAAATCGGCGGTGCACATATAGGGATATTGGGCGTTAAATTGAATATACGAAACCAAAAACAATACCCATACCCAAAGAACACAAAACCTCTGCTTTTTGCCGAGCTCCTTATGAAAACCGCACACAACCGCGACCGCCGCCAATGTCAGGATCAGCATCAGAGTGTTGACATACTCAAGTCCCCAGGCCAGGAGCGGAGCCAAGCCGTCATACTTAAACTCGCCGTGCACGCCGGTTTTTATAAACGCCATCCAAATGCTGGTGTCACTGTCCTCGATCATATACGGCGTTTCAACAAATTTGGTAAACGGTATATGCAGCCATCTTTCAACAAACGGCTCGTTGCCGTTGTAGATCGGCGCCTTGGGATCGATCCTCAGCACGTGGCCGATCGGTTGATCATACAGTATATAATTCCTTATCGGATGCCACAAAGCAAGCGGGAAGCATATTGCGCCGAAAACCAAAAATTGAATTATCAAGGATTTGAGCGCCGCGAAATCCTTTTCTTTTATTGTCTTTACAAAATGGTATATCATAACCGGCCCGGTGACAAACGCCACCAAACCGCAGTTGATTTTTGACATCATGCCGAGACCTATAGCCAGAGCTATGGGAACGATATGCTTCATCCTGCGCTCGTCATGCCACAAAATTGTGTAATACAGCGCTATCACCATGCACATAACGGACAAATAATCGCCGTTCACTCTGCCCGCGGCGAGGATCTGAGCCGGGAACACGACAATGATAAGCAGGGAAACAAATTGAATGAGCTTGTTAAAATTAAACTTTTCCAATATCTGCGCGATAAAAACCAGCGTGACGCACGCCGCGACACACGAAATCATCTGCGCCAGATAAAGCATTTCCTTCCACTCTTTAGCGCCCGAAAGGATCGTTCCGATTTTTATCAACGCCGCCGACAGTAAATAAAACAGCGGCGGATGATAATACTGACCGTTGTTGCCGTCGGGAAGATGGCCCTCCATAAGATGAGCGATATAGCCCGCATGGCCGACGCTGCCGGTCTTGGCGCTGCCTATATCGTGGGCGCGGGTATACGGGTCCGTATACATGGTATAACCCCAGCGCATGATTATACCCGCCAGGATCAGCAGGGTTATCGCCAGCTCGGGCGTGAGCCGTCCGCGATACGCCTTATAAGCGCCAAACAGCGCTATTCCGATCAGCGCCAATCTGACAACCACTCTCATATCGGCCTCGTCGGTAAGGTTGATCAGGCGCGCTATGACCATAAGCACGAACGGCAAAACGCACATCAGCAGTCTTTTCTGAAAAACACTGAGCTTTGTGAGCGGATTTGTCTTACTTAGACTCATGGTATTCCTCCTCGGTGTTCACGTTCCAAATCGGCGACTTGTCGGTCTTGTGCTCGAGTATGGCGTCCACCGTCTCAAACGACGTCACCATCGAGTGGTCCATGTTGTTGTAGCGATGCTGGCCGTTTCTTCCGACGCAATAGAGATTCTCAAAACCGTTTAAATACTCTATAAGCTCGTCCATTTGATCGTATGTGTCAAAATACGCGGGATACGCCTTTTTGATCCTCTCTCTGTGGGCGTCCAGCACGTCTTTTTTGTCTATCACTCCGATCTTCTCAAGCTCGCCCTTCGCAAACTCGATAAAATCCTCGTCGCTCATGTTCCAGTATTTGTCGCCCTCGTCGCAGAAATACTCGAGACCTATCCAGACCTTGTTTTCAAAATCCTCGACCATATAGGGCGACCAGTTGTTGAATATCTGTATCCTGCCCAGCTTTACCGACGTGTCCTGCACGTATATCCAGCAGTCGGGCACGATATTACCCACAGTCTTTATGTCCGTCTTGTTCTCAAGCTTTAATTTATCGACCAAAAGTCCGACCGTGATAAAGTCGCGGTACGGCAGACCGTCGGCGATCTTTTTCATCTCGGGCTCGGGTTTTGTGAACGCGTCAAGCAGGTCCTTGACCGGCATAGACGAGATCAGCACGTCGCACTCCATTGTTTTTCTCTCGCCGTTTTCGATATACTCGACGCCGCTTATCTTTCCGCCTTTTTCGTTTATCTTAACGACCGGGCAGTTCATCTTGACCTCGGCGCCCATCTCGGCCGCTCTGTCGCGCACGGTCTCCCACAGCTGGCCCGGGCCGAGCTTGGGATATATATATTCCTCGATCAGCGAGGTCTCAACTTTTTTGTTCTTGCCTCCGAATATCTTGCCGAACATGTCTTTGATAACGGCTTTGATCGAAAGACCCTTCACGCGCTGCGAGCCCCAGTCGGCGGAAATATACTTAGGGTGTCTGCCCCACAATTTCTCGGTGTAGCCCTCGAAGAACATCGAGTACAGCACCTTGCCGAAACGGTTTATATAAAAGTTTTCGAGAGAATCCTCGGGCAGTTTTTTCGCCGTGGCTCCCAAATAAGAGAAGCCCGCCTTCATCGTGGTGAAAAAGCCCATGTTTTTTATTGTCTCCCATTTCATGGTAACGGGATAATCAAAAAACTTGCCGTCATAGTATATTCTGGACACGCGGTTGCGCTTGAGCATAACGTTGTCGGTCTTTTCGGGATCGGCTCCGCCCTCTTGGTACTCGCGTTTGCGGCCGAGCAGGATATCGTCTTTTGAAGGCGCGCCCTGCGGCGGCAGTATGTTGTACCACCACTCGGTAACGCGGTCATCCTTCGAAAAAAATCTGTGACCGCCTATATCCATTCTGTTGCCCTTGTATCTGACCGTCTGAGAAATGCCGCCTATTCTGTCGCTCTCCTCAAGGATCGTCACACTGTACTCTTTTGATCTGCTCAAAAGCTCATGAGCCGCGGTCAGTCCCGCGGGACCCGCGCCGATTATAACTGCTTTTTTCATAAAATACTACCTCTCTATCGCTTTATTTCTTTTGCTTTATTTATTTGTATATATGATCTTCTTCCTCGCCACAAAGTTCCACACCAGCACGATCGCCGCCGCGACGATCTTTGAAAGCAGGAAGTAAAGTCCTATCACATCGGTGAACAGCCACATAATAAGCTCGGTGAGTCCCAGGCCGATAACGCCGATAATCGCGTATATTATAAACTCGGCGGTCCTGCTTGTGGTTCGCTCACTGTCGCTGAACACAAAGCACACCGACAGCACATAATTGACGACCAGTCCGAACACAAACGCGATAGCCGCCGCGATCAGATAATGCATAAACTTTTCGCACAGCCACAGCGCTCCGGCGTCGGCCACAAAAGCGATACCGCCGACAAATATATATCTGAAAAACTGTATAAACCCGTTTGTTGTCTCCGCGCGGAAAAGAGCGTTCATGTCAAATCTTTTCAGCGCGTCAAAAAATTCTTTCATAAAAGTGTCCTCCGTTTTAATTTTTGCCGGATGTCCGATTAATATTTGTTTCTTTTATAATATATAGCGGCCGTTTTTTGGTTTCAAGATATGTCTTTGACAGATATTGACCCAAAATACCTATCGACAGCAGCTGAAGTCCGCCCACAAGCAGTATAACGCAGATCATCGAGGGCCATCCGTAGGCGCTGCCGCCGTAAAGCAGCTGTCTGACTATTATAAATATAATTCCGACGATCGAAACGAAAAACAGAATTATACCCATAAGCGAGGCCATCGCCAGCGGCGCGGTGGAAAAGCCCACTATGCCGTCCAAGGAATATTTGAAAAGCTTCCAAAACGACCACTTGGTCTCGCCTGCGCTGCGGTTCACGTTTTCGTAGCCTATCCATTTGGTATCAAATCCGACCCATGAGAATATGCCCTTCGAAAACCTGTTATACTCGCATAAACCGAGAATACTGTCCGTCATTTGACGCGTCATCATGCGAAAATCTCTGGCGCCGTCCATGATCTCGGTTTGAGAAATATGATTTATCAGCTTGTAAAACGCCCGCGCGAACAGCGAGCGTATCTTCGCCTCGCCCTTTCGGTTCACGCGGCGCGTGGCCGCGCAGTCATACTCGCCGGTTTTTAAAATATCATACATCTCGGAAATAAGCGAGGGCGGGTCCTGCAGATCCACATCCATGATCACGACATAATCTCCGGACGCGTTCCCCATTCCGGCGTACATGGCGCCTTCTTTTCCGAAGTTTCTGGAAAACGATATATATTTCACGCGTTTGTCTTTTTCGGCCAGGCCGCGAATAACCTGATTTGTTTTGTCCTTGGAGCCGTCGTTCACAAATATAAACTCAAACTCCGCGGCGGACATTTTTTCGGAAACCTTGGTGATTTCCCGATAAAAGAGCGGTATTGCCGATTCCTCATTATAGCAAGGAACGATTACACTGATTTTATCCATAGAAGCTTCTCTCTTTCGGTTTGCGTTTTTTAATTTACTCTGTACAGCGTGTCGCTGCCTATGGTTTTGACAAGCTCAAGCCGGGACAGCGCGTCTCTGTTCAAGCTGTAATTCGCTTGCTCGGTTGAACCGACAAACACGTACTCGATATCGTTTTCATGGCAGAATGAAACCAGATCATCATATGAATCGCTGTATGCCGCCCTTATTTCGCTGTCCCTCCTTGCATACTCGTTGCCGAGGCCGTGGAAATACACAAACGACGAAGAGCCGCAGTATACCGTCCTGCCCGCCAGTGAGCAGACCGGATTGACGAGCCATGTCGATGTCAGGAACACCGCGTCCGGCTCGGTGTTTTCTTTGATATACTCGGCCATTTGAACGTCCGAAGCTGTAAACGTGTCAAGCTCTCCGCGGCTGTTAAACTCTCTGCCGATAGTCAGCGCGCCCGAGAGATTTCCCACAAACAGCACCAGCGCCGCCAGGAAAACTCTGCCCCGCACGCTTTTTAGCGCGCCGAAAGCCGCGACCATCCAATCCGAAACCAGTATGACCATTATCATATAAACAATATATATCAGCTTGTTGTTGTCGTACGCGTTGGGCTGAAATTGTATCGTCTCCGCGAGGATCATTATGATAGCGCAGCCGATCAAAAGCCTTTTGTTGTCTCTTGAGGCATAAAGTATCGCGGGCACCGCGAACAGCGCGATTATGCCCATGTTCTTCACATAGAACCAGATATACGGGTCCTCGCTGTTTATCCAATTGAAATGGAAGTTCAGGAAAGAACTGTTGCCGCTGGTCTGCGAGAAAGTCCAGTAAATCAGCTGCGGGAACGCCAGCAGTACCGTGATGCCGCCGAATATCGCCCAGTTGATTATGTACTCCTTTTTGTCCTCTGCCTTAAACAAATATCCGATCAGCAGTCCAACGGATATCAGACCCAGCGCCAAAAAAGAGTGGGTGTGTATCATAGGCATACAACCCGCCAAAATTCCGACCGCGATAAATCGTGAACGCTTTTTTGTCTGTATGCCGTCAAGCAGCAGCCAAAGCGCGGGCATAAACGTGAACCAACCCGCCATCGTGGTCCGCTGCGGAATTATCATATCGCAGATCGTGTTTGACCAGCGCACGTTTTCCTCGTTGTAATTTGTCGGCGTGTGATAAAAATCTGTGAAAAGCCGCGTAAACACGGTGTGATCGGCCTTGGCGCCGTCGATAAAATACGCGAAGCCGAAGCCGCCTCCGATAAAGAACAGCACCGTCGCGATTATTGCCGACGACTTTTTGCCGACGATCTTGAGCGCGAGGATATAGAATCCCAACACCAGCAAAAGGGTGATAACATAGCTCGGTATCAGCACAGCCCACCGAAGCGGCGTGCCGAACAGATAAAGGCTCGAGGAGAGCATGTCCACAAAAAACGGATAGTTGAGCGTGGTTCCCGCCAACAGATTGTATCCCGGCGGAAAAGCCTTCTGCTCCGCGATACTTGTGACAAAACTGAGATGCATCGGAAGGTCGCCCCAGGTGCACTGACCCGAAACGATCCCGCCCGAATCCGAGGTCACAAGAATGTGATTAGTCATCAGCACCCACATTATCAGGCTTATAGGCAGCACAAGCGCGAGAAACACCCGCCAATCAACGCACGCCTCCCCCGACATTATATTTATTTTGTAAAGCTTGTTGTCTTTGCGCTTTATGTTGATTATGATATACGGAATGATTGAAACAACAAGCAGGATGATATGGCTCAGAACCGTGAAATCAAAAATCAGCGCGGGAATAACAATGCCCGCCATAAGCAGAACGTTTCCGAAAACACCGCCCATCCATACACGGAAAAATATATCCTTGTCTTTAAAATACATATCGGCATACGCGAAGCCGATCAACAGAAACAGGATATACAGCAGTACTCCAACCATAATATCATCCGCCTTTCAATTTAATTTTATATAATACAAAGCCGCAGTCTCGATCAACTCTTTGCGCGTGTCAATCGATTCTTGTTTGCCGATATTTCCTTTCAGCCGTAAAGTCTGTGTTCGTTTTGCTGTTGCGTCGCGCTATTACACACAAAGTACCATACTAATTATTTTACAACGCAATCTTACGAATGTCAATCCTTTTTTGCCATATACTCTTATTTTCGGCATTATAATCATTTTTTAACCGCGCTGCTTTCGCCTTTAGATGTTTTACACAAAAAAAGAGGTCCCTTTCGGGACCTCTTTGATATCAACTATGAATTAGTCGATAGTGTAGTCATACTGACGCTGCATGTAGAGAACTACGTCGCCGGTTCTCTCATATGTTCTTATATATACATAGTCGAGCAATCCGAATACGGGGTTATCTCCATGGAATGTGCCCAGAGTGATCTTGTCGCCTGTGCTTACACCGTCGTTACCTGCCAGATAGCGGTCAACATAGATGTCGCTGATGCCGCCCAGACCAATTCTGGATCTGCTGTTTCTGGCCGCGTCGTATACATAGTAGTTAGCCTGTACGTTGTTGAGCGATACGGATTCAATAGCGCCGGGAGTCGGAAGAATCTCGTAATAGCCGTCAGAGCCTAATTCGCCCTTCATGGTAGCGATTCTGATTCTGTTGCCGTTTCTGCCGACTACAGCGCCGAACGAAATCTCCTCGTCCTTAGCGCCGCCGTACAGCTGCGCAACCTGAGGAATACCGTTCTCAACATCGCCGCTCGAAACATCGGCTCTGATCTGGTCGCCGTTAAATGTCAGGTAAGGTGTAGCAGATGTGATGTAGTCGCCTGTCTTACCGAACTTGAACAGTGAACCGGGTAAGGTCTTCTCTGTCAAATCAGTATCTGTGAAGTCCTCAGAAGTCTGAGCCTGGATAAGCTCGCCGTTCTGATAGTAAGATACCGACAGAGTGCCGTTTGAGCCTGTGCCAACCGATGTTACCATAGCAACACCTGCGTCGGGGCTTGTGGCGATATCGCTGTTGAACAGAACTATAACGTCCGCCGAACCGTCAACATTGCCGTTTGAGTAAGCAATCGCGGGCTGATTCATGTTCATTGTTACGAGGTTTGCGCCTGTTGAAACTGTGCAGTCCTCTGTGGGCAGACCTGCTGCCGATTGACCGGGTATGAATCCGTCGCCGGGTCTACCGATAAAGAATACTGTAGTATCCGGAGTTACGTCGATTCTCTTGTTGCCCTCGTTGGTCTGAATTCTCATCTCCTGAGTATCCTGATCATACTCGAAGGAAGGAGCCTGTATAGAGCCGTCTGCGAGCACCGCAAGTGTTGAATCCTTCTCAACGCCTGTTGTAGCGTCGTTGAAAGGCATAGTCATCGATCTGATCATTCCGCCCGAAGCGCTCAGTGTAACAACCTTGCCAACGAGGCTCTGGATAGCAGTCGATACATCCGCGTCGTCCTTATACTTATAAGTTACATAATCAGTATCTGTAGCTCCCGCAGCAAGGAATTCACTTGAGGGATTGTAGATAGTAACGTTCTGAGCAAAGCTTGCGGTGTTCACGCTGCCGTCTCTGTATACGAACTGCAGAACGGGAGATATCTCACCGAATGTGCCCGATGTGATCTCAGCGTTCAGAATATAAGCATAGTTGCTGCTTGTGCCGCTTGTAGCGTTCAGGTCTCTGTTGTAAGCAACGATCTTGCCGTACTTGTCAACATAGAAAGTACCCGACGAACCGGCTCTGATTGTTGAAGGCGTGTAAGCGCCCGCAGCCAGGTCATAAGTTGTGCCGTTGATTCTGTAAGCAGAACCGCCATCTGATGTGTCAGATGCCTCTACGCGGTCAACTGTTCCGGCGATAGCGGTGCTCTCACCGTTGAGTACCTCGATATCATAGTACTGGTCACTGTCGTTAGCTGTGTTAGCCACGATCGAAAGAACATCCCACTCTTTGAGCTGTGTATAATCGTAGGGCTGACCATCCTTTGTGATCTTGATATAAGCGTTGTTTGTTGTAGACTCAAACTCAACTCTTCTGATGCTGTTGTCCTTGTCCGCCTCACCGGGTGTGTTCTTGAATGTAAGAACGCCTCTGTTTGACAGTTCCTCAACAACCGCGCCTACCGCGATGTCAACAAAGATGAAGTCATAGCCGGCAGTGTTGTTGTTGTCGATCAGAGTAACCTGTCCGCTGTAAGTGCTGTCCGCTGTAACCATCGGCTGATTTCTGCCGCCTGTTGTCGCGCCGCCCTGAGGAGCAAATACTCTGTCCATAGTGTAGCCGCAAATTCCGTTATAAACAACGTATGCGCCGTTCGGGTCGATAGCCAGTCTCTGAGGAGATCTGTCGTTCTCGTTTCTCATATAGTAGAGAGCGGGCTTCGCGCCGCTGACATTAGATTCGTCGTTGTCATAATAGCTGAACTGACTGAGATTGAACGAAGCCATTGAGTTCTGTCCCTCTGTGGGAACGATAGAAATCAGCGTATCATAATCGGTGTTGCCGTTGATGCGGGCATAAGCCGTTACGTTATAGCCGAAGTACTCAGCAGCGTTTGTGTTGCCAACATAGAAAGAATAATAATTGTAATCATCATCCGAGTAAACTACGCTGGGGATAACATACTTGTTCGACTGAACCTTAAAGAGGTCTTTGATTCTGATGTTAACGGTCTCGTCTCTGAGAGTGTTGATTCCCTGAGGACCGTCCAGAGCAGTGATGCCGTTCGAGATAACCTGACCGCTCAGCTTAGTAACGCCGAGGTACTCGCTCAGGCAAGTTCTCATGGGCTGCCATGTGCCGTCATAGATTACGTACTGGCCGTTGCCGCCGTAAGCCATTCTGTCCATCAGAGGAGCCTCGATAGCGTTGTCAACCATCTGAGCAACCATTCCTCTTGTAGCCTCAACGCCGTCAGCGCCGCCGATAACACCGTCCAGAACCTTCTGTCTCTGAGCAGCGATCTCATATCCTACGGGATATCCGCCGTTCTCGAGAGCGTAGTTCTTGTAACCCAGTGTCTCCATGATCATCTTAACAACATCCTGATACAGAACGTTATCATCGGGACCAAAGTTACCGTCGCCGTAACCGTTGATTATCTGTGTGCTTGTTGCCGACTGGATATAACCGGAAGCCCAGTGGGTAGCGGGTACATCCTTAAAGATTGTCTCTGTCTGAGCAACCTCGCCCGTACGACCCTGCATTCTCGCAATAATAGCTGTGATCTCAGCTCTTGTGATGGTGTCGTTGGGACGGAAGCTCATAACGCCGTCGTTGTTTGCGTCGTCGCCTGTCAAAATGCCAAGCTGGTTTAATGTTTCGATCGCCTGAGAGTATGTATCGGTCTCGGCAACATCATCAAATGTAGCCGCGAACGCTACTGTGCTTACCAGCATAGCAAACACTGCAACTAAGGCGATCACCTTTTTGAGATTTCTCATATGTCTCAAATCCTCCTTAAAATATTAAAATTTTAATTTTTTTTACAAAATTAATTATCGAGCCAAGTAAGTTATGAGCAGAACATTTTTATCCTATCATACTTTTTCTTAGCTTACTACAGATTATAACACCAAATAGGGCAAATTGTCAATAAGTATTTTAGCTTTTCACACAATTGTAACAAAATAACCAAATTATTTAACAGTTTTTTGTGAACAAAGTAGCGAATTATATATAAATTGCTTAAATAACGGGTGCGGTTTGTTGGGTCTGGATTTAAATTCCGGGTGGAACTGCACGCCCACAAACCAGGGGTGATCCTTCACCTCAACGATCTCAACCAGACGATTGTCCGGCGAGGTTCCCGCTATCACAAGCCCCATATCGGTCAGATCTTTGATGAAGTCGTTGTTCATCTCGTATCTGTGTCTGTGTCTCTCTTTTATCTTTTCAAATCCGCCGTACGCCTCGGAGGCGAATCTGCTGTTCTCTCTGATATTGCACGGATAAGCGCCGAGCCTCATGGTTCCGCCCATGTCGGAAATATTTTTCTGCTCGGGCATCAGGTCGATGACCGGATACGGCGTGTCGGGATCAAGCTCCGAGCTGTGCGCCCCCTTGAGCCCCGCGACGTTTCTGGCGAACTCCACGACCGCCAGCTGCATGCCCAGGCATATGCCCAGATACGGCACCTTGTTTTTTCTGGCGTATTTGATAGCCGAGATCTTTCCGTCGATGCCCCGGTCGCCGAACCCGCCCGGAACCAGAATTCCGTCCGCGTCTCCAATGCGCTCGCGCACATTGTCGTCGTTTACCTCCTCGGCGTCCACCCAGTCGATCTCGACCTCGGCGCCGCAGGCGTAGCCTCCGTGATGCAGCGCTTCGGCGACGCTGAGATACGCGTCGTGCAGCGCCACGTATTTTCCGACAAGCGCGATCTTGACCTTTTTATCGAGGCTGTTTACCCGCTTTATAATATCGTACCACTCGTGAAGGTCGGGCTCCGGAGTCGTGATCCCCAGTCGCTCGCAGACCTTTCCCGAAAGGTTCTGGTTCTCGAGCATGATCGGCACGTCGTAGATCGTGTCGCAGTTGAGGTTCTGGAAAACGCAGTCGCGGTCCACATTGCAGAACAGCGCTATCTTGTCGCGCTGAGAATCCTCAAGCGGCACCTCGCTGCGGCAGATCAGCATGTCCGGCTGAATACCTATGCTGAGAAGCTCCTTGACGCTGTGCTGCGTGGGTTTTGACTTGAGCTCGCCCGATGTCCTGAGATATGGCACAAGCGTCACGTGGATATACATAACGTTTTTTCTGCCCTTGTCGTAGGCCACCTGGCGTATCGCCTCAAGAAACGGCTGGCTCTCGATATCGCCGACCGTTCCGCCGATCTCGGTTATAACCACGTCCGACTCGCCCTCGTCGCCCACGTCGTAGATCTTCTGCTTGATCTCGTCGGTGATGTGGGGTATTACCTGGACCGTTCCGCCCAGGTACGCGCCCTGGCGCTCCTTGGTGATGACCGAGTGGTAAACCTTGCCGGTGGTGATGTTGCTGTTTTTTGTCAGACTTTCGTCGATAAATCTCTCGTAGTGACCCAGGTCGAGATCGGTCTCGGCTCCGTCGTCGGTGACAAACACCTCGCCGTGCTGATACGGGCTCATGGTTCCCGGGTCTATATTTATGTAGGGGTCAAATTTCTGTATCGTGACTCTCAGGCCTCTGGACTTTAAAAGTCTGCCCAGCGAGGCCGCGGTTATGCCCTTGCCTATGCCCGACACAACTCCGCCGGTCACGAAAACGTATTTAACGGCCACAATGATTTCCCCCTTTTCGATAATTATAATAAAAGCCAAATACACCTTAACTCTTGTATTTTAATACCTAAACCGACATATGTCAAGGGGTTTGAATCAATTTGTATAAAATTTGTAATTCTTTGTTGCCCTGTTTGTAACTTTATGTAACAAAAAGATATTGCAATTTGTTACAAAGTATGCTATACTCATTTTTGTCGGCACAGAAAGAGCGGAATTTGACCTCTCATTATGTATGACGACAAAAGCTTTGATTGGGTTCCCAACAGAGACTGATTTTTTTAAAAAAATTTCAAAACGGACAATTTCGCGCAGGTTTCGCGCAAGATCCGCGTTTTGACGTTCTCTGTAAGGATACCGCATATTGGGTATCCTGTTTTTATGCACACAATAATATGTAGTTTTGGATTTATACTATATATAATATAATGAAGAAACTCATACCAAAAGCAGAAATTAAAAGTAAAGGAGAATGAAAAATGGCAGAAAAGAAGATCACCACAAAAACCGTTCGGGCAATGAAAGGCAGAGAGAAAATTTCCATGCTGACCTCTTATGATTACTCGATGGCAAAGCTGGTAGACGGCGCGGGCATCGACATGATACTGGTGGGCGACTCGCTGGGCAACGTTATGCTGGGCTATGACAACACCACCCACGTCACCATGGCAGACATGATACACCACACCAAGGCTGTGGCGAGAGGCGCGAAGCGCGCCATAGTCGTGGCCGACATGCCGTTTTTGTCCTGCCACCTCGGAAAGTATGAGGCGGTGAAAAACGCCGGCGCCCTTATAGCGGAAGGAAACGCGGCGGCGGTCAAGATCGAGGGCGGCGAGGAGGTCGCCGAGGTTATAAAAGCGATAACCGACGCGGGAATACCCGTGTGCGCGCATTTGGGACTGACGCCTCAGAGCGTGAACCAGTTGGGCGGCTTCGGCGTTCAGGCGAAGACCGACGCGGCGGCGGAAAAGCTGCTGCGCGACGCGAAAGCGGTGGAGGAGGCGGGAGCCTTCGCGCTGGTGCTTGAGTGCATCCCCCGCGATCTTGCGAAAAATGTTACCGAAAGCCTGACGATCCCCACGATCGGCATAGGCGCGGGCCCCGACTGCGACGGGCAGGTTCTGGTGCTGCACGACATGCTGGGCATGTTCGACGACTACGTTCCGTCGTTCGTGAAGCGCTTCGCCGAGGTCGGCAAAGCAATAACCGCCGGCGTCACGGACTATATAACCGAAGTAAAAGAGGGAAGCTTCCCAAAATAATTCAACCGATATAAAAAGGCTCGTCCCCCAAATCCGTAGGGGACGACGACCCCGGCGTCCCGCGGGCGGATAATATCCGCCCATCTGCCTCGCCCCTTGGGGAGAGGTGGATTTCCGCCATCGGCGGAAAGACGGAGAGGGGTTAACATAGGTACTAGGTATTAGTGACTAGGGACTATGCGGAAACTATTGAATATCCTCACAAGATATTCCTAGTCCCTATTTTCTAGTCTCTACGTTGACCCCTCTCAGTCACCTTCGGTGACAGCTCTCCCCAAGGGGCGAGCCTAATATAAACCGTGAGATATTCCTGGTTCCCAGTCCCTACGTTCCCACCTCATCCGACTTTTTGCCCATTCGGGCAAAAACCCACCGCTAATGAAGCTCTTGGTCAAAATTGCAAGCAATTTTGAAAGATAGCTTTGAACCCGCAAGCAAGCTTGCTAATTATCCCCTCAAAGGGAAGGCAAGAGAGGCTTCCCCTTGAGGGGAAGCTGACAGCGGCTTGTCCGCTGACTGATGAGGTGTCCTATTCACTATTCACTAATCCCTACGTTAGGAGGAAACACCATGCAAATAATAAAAACACCGGCGGAGCTTAACGCCGTTTCGAACAAATTAAAATCCGAAGGCAAAACCATCGGCCTTGTGCCCACAATGGGCTATCTTCACGAGGGCCACAAGTCGCTGATACGCAAAAGCGCCGAGCAGAACGACGTCACGATCGTCAGCGTTTTTGTCAACCCGACCCAGTTCGGCCCGGGCGAGGACCTTGAGACCTACCCCCGCGACCTTGAGCGCGATAAACAGGCCGCGGCCTCTGCGGGCGCGGAATATATTTTCCACCCCGACCCCGAGGACATGTACCCCGACGGCTACGGGACCTTCGTCAGCGTGGACAGCGACATCACAAAGATACTCTGCGGCAAGACCAGACCCGGCCACTTCCGCGGCGTGGCGACCGTTGTTACCAAGCTGTTCAACATCTCAATGGCCGACCGCGCCTACTTCGGCCAAAAGGACGCGCAGCAGTTGGCGGTCATTATGCGCATGGTCTCCGACCTCAACATGAACATTGAGATCGTGCCATGCCCGATAGTGCGCGAAAAAGACGGCCTTGCCATGAGCAGCCGCAACACATATTTATCCGCCGAGGAGCGCGAGCAGGCTCTCAGCCTCAGCGCGGCGCTGAAAGAGGCAGAGGCCGCTGTCAAATGCGGCGAAACTGACCTTGAAAAAATAAAGCAAGACATAAGGGCGCGGATATCAAAATCGCCCCTCGCGGACATTGAGTATATCGAAAGCTGCGCTTTCCCGAGCCTTGAGCCGTACGGCGGAAAACTCGTCGAAAAAACGCTGATCGCGCTGGCGGTCCGCTTCGGAAAAACGCGGCTGATCGACAATATCATAGCAGAACCCGAAAATTAGGAGGTGCGCGCATGAACATAGAGATCATGAACTCAAAGATCCACAGAGCCACGGTGACCGACGCCAATTTAAACTACATCGGCTCGATAACCATTGACGAGGACTGGATGGACGAGGTGGGCATCCTCACCAATCAGCAGGTGCATGTGGTAAATATAAACAACGGCGAGCGCCTGATAACCTACGCGATCCCGGGCGAGCGCGGCAGCGGAGTGGTTTGCTTAAACGGCGCCGCCGCCCACAAAGCCGGCGTGGGCGACAAAGTGATAATCATAGCCTACGCCACCATGGACTACGAAGAAGCCAAAACCCACAAGCCCAAAATCAAATTCATAGAAAACAGTATATAAAAGTATTAATAAACGGACGATCAAATTCGTCCGTTTATCTTATACTTTCTGTTCATGCCGCTGCCGACCGCCTCAACTTTTCCGTTTTCACACAACTCTCGCAGCAGCTTTATGCAGCCGGATTGCGATAAGCCTGTCAGGACCTGCGCTTCGCGCCGCGTTATAAATTCGTGCGCACGCAAATGCTCCAAAACTTTCATCGCGTTATTATTGATCGGCGCATCATAATTGAGCTTTGGCAAAACGATCATAAAAGCGTGATCCGATATCTTTATTTCCGGCTTGGCAAAATTTTTCTCATAGCAGCTTCTTATTTTCATTATGCCGGTTCCATATGCCTCTATCAGCCGCAATCTGTAAAAACAAGCCGCAAGTTTTTCATTCCTTGTCCGCGAAACTCCCAATTCAATATCGTTGACGGAAAGTCCGTACACCAGACCTCCGATCGACACTATCTCGATCCTGTTGCTGTAAATATTAATAAGCGTGCTTCCGCTGAGCGCGTAATCCCGATGAGTGACCGCGTTGATCAGCGCCTCTCTTATCGCTTCGATCGGATAGTCCCTATAGTCGATCCGTTCAAGCCCCTCAAACTTCGCGATAATACTGTTATACTGATTTATGAACTCATACGCCTCATCGAGCTGTTTCAGCAGCGACCCGCTGAATTCACGGCGATTCCTGAACACGCGCTTCGTCTCATCCTGAAACACCGCCACCTTTATCGTGCTCTCGCACTGATCTGACATAAGATACGCAAGATTTGTATATAGCCCGTCGTTATCGGTAAAAAAATTAGTTCGCATCTGACTTTTGCCAAACGCGATATTCCGCTTTGCAAATTCTTTTTCGGCGTATTCAAATGTCAATTCCTGATCAAAACTCCGCCCTTGCTCGTATGAACCGCCGTCAGAGTCTTTTATCATATCGCGAATTTTATTTTCCGAGGCCGGGACCGAGGCTGTTCCCTGACGCACATAAACCCCGCTCGGTTTCATCCCCTTATCCGTAAGATAGTATGGGGCGTTGCTTCCCCTGCGAACATCTATTTCAACAACGCAGCGGCCGTCAATATAAACGGGCTTAACATCGGTAAACATCGTCGCGTCCGGTTTAACAGCGTCTCGGATCGTGCTGCATATTTTAAGGGAAACTTTATCCTCGTCATATACTCCGACAACCTTTCCGTCATCATCCACTCCGACATAAATCTTTCCGCCGCGAGTATTCAGAAAAGCCGTTATTTCTTTTTTTAAATCATTTGTCGCTTCCCTTTTAAATTCTATGGTTTCGGTTTCCTTTTCAAACACGCGCATCGCCCCTTCAAATAATGTTTTGAAATCCTCTGATACTATTCTAACACAACTCTAACACTCTGTCAATCAATAATATCAGACTTAATTTAAAATTTATGTCTAAGTGAATTCCCAAAGTAAATTCCAGAGTGGAAATTAGAGTGGAATTAAGTGTGGGAAAGAAAAAGTGGTAGAATT
>CANRHV010000006.1 GCA_947630505.1 uncultured Monoglobus sp.
CGCGCGCTCCACAAGCTCCGCCGCCGTTATATCGTCAATTTCAAGACCTATCGGCAGCGTTTTTACAAACATACCGAGGCAGTTTGTGAGCTTCATATCCGAGCGTCCGCTGCTTATCGTGTTGATATACGCGCCGCGGCTGTTGGTAAATCTCGACACGACGTAAAGCGTCGCCGCGAGGAACAGATGCGCGGGAGTCGCGCCGATACTGCCGCAAAATTCCGTGACGCGCTCCATGTCGATCGGGGAGGAAGCCGTCGCGGTGGACCCGTTTTCGGCAAGCCCGCCGTTATCAGGCGTGATTTTAGTCGCACCCTCGCACTTTGTGAGCATATCGGAAATGTATTTTTCCGACGCTTTGAACTCATCGCCGCTTATGAAAGCTCTGTCGTCTTTTACATAATCGAAGTAATCATATGTTTCACTCTGTATTTCACCGCCCTCGAAAACCGTTTTTACCGATTTTAAGAACAGGTCGAACGACGCGCCGTCAAAGATAATATGGTGGAAATCGGCGAGAAAATGCACTGCCTCTTCCGTTTGGATCACCTCGATCCTGAACAGCCGCGAATCCATAAGCTCAAACGGCTTTACAAATTCCGCGCGGTACTTTCGCAGCTCATTCTCGCTCATATTCTTTACGGGAACCGTATATCCGTCCGCGTTCATGCGCCGCTGAACAATATCGTCGTCTTTGATCGTGAGCCGCGTGAAAATATACGGATGCGCCGCAAGCACTGTATCTATCGCGACCGCGAGCTTTTCCGCGCCGAAATCAACAGGAAATCGGAGCATGAAGGGGATATTGTAGAACGTGTCGCCCGGACGCTTCATGCACTCCGAGTACACACCGTACTGCGTATACGAAAGCGGCGCGAACTCCTCCTTTTCCTTTTTAGTTTCAGTCCGCGCCTCGGAGGGCGTATTTTTCGCGGTAAGCAGATAGCTTACAATATCGTCCTCTATAGACATCACCGAGCAGCCATTCATAAGCTTTTTTATGTCCGCGTCAAACCCGAACTCCTTGTTAAGCTCGACCGCCAGCTTTATAATGGAGAGCGACGTCATGCCGCAGCGCATAATATCGGCTGAAACGTCGATCTCGTCCGTTCCGATTATGCCCTTTATTATTTCAAGTATCTTTTTTTCAAGCGCCGTGAGTGAGCGTTCGGTTTTTGCCGTCGGCTCCGCTGAGGCGAAATCAATTTCCGGCAGACTTCTCTTGTCGACCTTGCCGTTTACCGTGAGCGGTATCGCGTCGATCTGCATGATCGCCTCCGGCACCATATACGGCGGCTTTCTTTCCGAAATAAATTCCTTAAGAGCCGCTATGTCAACCTCTCCGTCCGATACGATATACGCGGCGATATACTTTCCGCCCGCCGCTTTATCCTTCGCAACAACAGTCGCGTCCTTGATCCCTTCGAAATCGAGTATGGCGGACTCGACCTCGGTAAGCTCGATTCGGTAACCGCGTATTTTAACCATGCCGTCGCGGCGTCCCACATACGACAGATTTCCGTCGTTCATGAATTTTACTATATCGCCCGTATGATAAAGCACATCGCGGTATTTGCCGCTTTCAAACGGGTTTTTTACGTATACCTTTTCCGTCTGCTCCGGACGGTTTAAATATCCCTCAGACACGAGCGGACCCGCGACGCACAGCTCGCCCACCGCGCCGAGCGGCAGTATGCGTAGCTGCTTGTCAACGATATAGAGCCGCGCGTTGTCGACGCCTATGCCGACGGGAACGGGGTCGTAATATTTATCCATCAGAAACGCCGTTATCAATATAGTGCACTCCGTCGGTCCGTAGCTGTTGAACTGTCTGATGCCCGTTCTCGGCTCGAACGGCACAAGCTTTTCGCCGCCTATGTCCACAACCTTGAGAGCAATATCGTCGATCGAGGTCAAAAACGCTCTGGCGACCTGCGTTGTCAAGGAAATATGGGTAATATCGTTTTGCGCGCAGTATTCGTTGATCCACATCAAATCGAGCCTGCGCTCCTCGGGGATTACATATTCCGCCGCGCCCGCGCTTAAAAACGGGTAAATGTCCAGCATATGCACGTCAAAGCTGTAGCTCGCGTGTGCCGCCGTCGAGCTTTTGTCTGTAATATCGTAGATCCTTCGGAACCAATGAATAAAATTGGTAAGGTTATGATGCGTCAGCATACACCCCTTTGGCGTGCCCGTCGAACCCGAGGTGTAGAGCAGCACAAACAAATCATCCGGCCTGGGCGAGGGGAGCGGTGCTCCGCCATCGCTGAGATTCGGAATATCCTCCGTTTTTAATATGTCTCCCTCAAAATCGGGTATGAGCGAAAGCAGCTTGCCGTCCGCGATAAGCATTTTAGCCGCCGCGTCCTTCGTCATAAACCGCAGCCTCTCCGGCGGATGTGTCGGATCGAGCGGCTCATACGCCGCGCCCGATTTGAGTATGCCTATCGAGCAGATCGTCATATATTCGCTGCGCTCGACCATTGACGCTATAACGTCTCCATTGCCCAAGCCCTTTGATCGGATATACTGCGCGATCTTGTCCGTTATTTCGTCAAGCTCCTTATACGTATAGCGGTTTTCCCTGAATACAAGCGCCGTATTATCGGGCGTTTTCTTTACCTGCGCGCGGAAAAGGTCCACAAATCCGACACTTAGATCTACATCGGTTATCAGCGCGTCGTTTAAAGCGCGTATTTTATTTTCGCTGCGCTCGTCCGCGAGGCGCAGCTGTGAAAGCTCGGTTTTTTTGAGCATTTCAGAAATTATAAGAATAACCGTATCCGCAAACGAGCGTATTGTTTCATACTCGTACAAATCGGTGCGGTATTCAAAATCCATTTCAAACGTGCCGCCGTACTTGAATACCATAACAGATAAGGGCGATTGCGCGCTGTAAGTGGGGACCCGCTCCATTTCGACGGTGCTTTCGCCGAGCGTGAATGTGTTGAACGAATCCGACTGGTACGCGAAAAATATACCCGTATTTATTCCGTATTCGCCCGCGAGCTTGACAAACGGATAGTTGCCGATCTTTATCGCGCCGCGCTGCGCGGAGCGGACACCCGAAAGATAATCGCCTACCTCAGCGGTCTCGTCGATCTTTATGTAAATCGGCAGAGTGCGGATCATCATGCCGACGGTATTTCTCATGCGCGGGTCGTGTCTGCCGTGGTTGACGGTGCATATCAGAGCGTCTTCACGGCCGGTAAACTTCGCCGCCGCGTATGCGACAGCACCAAGGAAAAGCGTGTTTTCGGTTATTCCGTTTTTCTTAATAAATGCGTCCACCTTTTCGACCGATATATCATCAGGCAGTATCCGCCTGAATTCACGGCAGGGTTTATCCGCGGCAGATTCGTCCTCGTTCATGTCAGCGACGAGCATTGAATTTGTTTCAAGCCCCGCGAATATGTTTTCATAATATTTATGTGCTTCTTCATACGCCGGGGTATGCGCGAATTTTTCCTCATATACCGATAGCCCGAACTGACCTATTTCCTCCGGCTCGATCTCTCCGCCCGAATAAAGCGTTGATATCTCGCCGCACATAACGGAAAACGATGTGCCGTCAACCGCGATATGGTGGTAGTCCGTCAGGAAGCACATTTTTGTTTCCGTTTCGATGATCTCAAAGCGGAATAAATAATCGCGCTCCAAATCAAACGGCTTCACAAAGTCGTTTTTCAGCTTTTCAAGTTCGCTGTCCGAAGCGCTTATCACCGGAATGTCAACTGTAACCTCGCGCGGCTTCATAAGCGGCTCACCGCTCGAGGCGTCAATATAATAGTGCAGTCCCTCATGGTTTTTAACCGCCATTTCAACAGCGGATTTTAGCATGTCAATATCAACGGCTCCCTTATCAAATGTATAGCATAGGGGCGAGTTATACATCAGACCACTCGGGTTTTTAATACAAGCCAAATATACGCCCATTTGGCTCGGCGTGAGCGGGTATTCCTTCATATCCCGCGCTTCCGCAGCCGATTCGGCTATTAAATCTTTTTCGGTTTTCATTCTTTCACCTTCTTATATTATTTCTTTAATTTGATTCAAACCTAACACAACGGTGTGCTCAAAGTTTTTATATTTGCCGCAGAAATTGCTTTCGTTAATTTCGGCCCCGTTGTTGCATAGCATTATAACATACGCGCCGTCCTCACGCCCGATCCGTATATCGTTTTCTGCGCTTTTGTCATTGCCGCTCACAAATGCAAGCACCTCCGACACGGCTTCGGCGGCTTTGTTTCCGTCCGTGAGCTTATCCGCGACAGCCGACTTTATCTCCGATACATCAGCGTCGGATCTCACAGAGAACGAGAGCAGCTCGTCCGCCTTGTCAAGCAGGAACATATCCTTGTATCTGCCGTTTGATTTTGCTATTGTTATGATGATCATAATCGCTATAACAATCCACGTTCCGTACTGAGCCGCGCAGGATGTTATCCATAATCCCGTTATGCCGAAAAGGCGGCCGAGTATATATGCAAACGGTATGGTAAGCACGATCCCGTTGACGATCGAAACCGTGAGCGACATAGCATTGCGCTGCGTCGCGGTAAAATAGTACATGAATAAAAACGACATCGCCGTTCCTATAAATGACAGCGCGCTTATGCGGAGCGCCGGGATGATCACCGCCATTTCCGCCGGAGTTTTGTCTCCGAAAAGCCGCGCGACCTGCGCGGGTGCGATCTCTATAATAAGCGTGACCGCTGCAGCCGCGATAAGAAGTACCAAAATCGCGCGCTTCATGGCGTATTTTATCCCGACAGTGTCGCGCTCTCCGAAAAGCGCGCTAACAATCGGTACCAACGTCTGCGACGCTCCGGCTACGAACGCGGAAACAAATATCTGGCAGTTTGCTATTACCGACATGGAAACCATACCCTCCTGTCCTCCCGCGCTTTGTATCGCGGTATTCATATAAAGCGTCGTAACTGTTATAAGCATCGCGCCAAGCGCGCCCGATATTCCTGTGGTAAAAAGCGAAACACATTCGCTTCGCAGCTTTTTCGGCGATAACGCCGTGCACAAATCAAAATGAAGCGTATTTTTCTTGTTTTTAAAGTGCGTAAGCATAATGCAGAACGCGATAACGTTTCCGATGACCGTGGCGATCGCGGAGCCTGCTATTCCCATTTTGAACGGCCCCATAAGCACAATATCCATAACGAGATTTATCGCATTTGAAATAATTATGAGATTTGACGCGAATTTCGGTCTGCCGTCGCTCCGTATACAGTGTACCGCGCTCGGCAGTATAAGCGAGAACGGCGTCCCTATAATAAACGGTATGTAATATTTCAAAAGCTCGCTTCTGAGCGTCTCGATAGGTGTTAGCAGATCAACGATATTGTTTACAAACACAAGCTGCAATATCATAAACGCCGCGCTTAAAATCACGAGCAGGATCGCTGCCGCCGTAAATGCGGCATCGGCGGCTTTCTTGTCGTTTTTGCCTTTCGCGAACGAAATAAGCGTTGACGCGCCGACACCGAACAGTATCGTCGTGGAAAAATACAGCTGATTAATCGGCGATAGAACGCTGATCGCCGCCATTGACGCGCTTCCGAGCATGTTTCCGACAATTATCGAGTCCACCATAACGGCGATATTGCTCGCGAGCGCAACAAGCACAGTCGGCCAAAAGTATTCGAGGTATTTTTTGTTTATAATATTTCCGTTTCTTTTTAACTCTATCATCGTTACGCTCCTTTAAACACAATAATTTTAGCATTTTTTTATCCTAAATTCAATGCTTTGACATAAAAATCATCTGTGGCGGCGTGAATGGCATTCCGCGCCGTGTTAAATAATATTTTCCGATGAATATGTATTCGTTCTGTTATATTTAATTGACTTATACAAGCATTTGTGATATAGTAATTGAAGTTTAGTATAGTTTAAACCGGCTGTTTTGGAGTTTTGCGGTGTTCCGAATTTTTTGCGGAAGGAGTATTTTTATGGGCAAACTGAAAAAGCGTAAAGACGGACGCTATAGTCGTCAAATCCGCATAAACGGTAAGATAGTTTTGATTCCGGGCAGAAACGAGCGCGAGATAAACAGAAAAATATTTGAATACTATCAGACCGCGGAAAAGGGAAAGCGGTTTGAGGATATCGCGAATGAGTGGGCGAGCGAGCACTTCGAAACGGTCGAGTACAACACCGTCAAGCAATACAGACCCGCGCTTAAGCAAATCACAGAGCATTTTTCCGGAAAAAGTATAAAGGATATCACATCTAAAGATATTGATAATTTTTTACATATTCTGGTAAACAAAGGTTACGCGATGAAGACCGTTAAGTCGCGTCTGCAGGTCTTGAATCAAGTGTTTAAATACGCGGTAATAAACAATTATGCCGAGAGTAATCCGTGCCAGTATATATCTGTGCCCAAAAATCTGCCTCAAACAAAAAGAGAGCTGCCGACCGCGGATGAGATCGAAATTGTAAAAAACAGTGTAGACAAAACATTCGGATTGTTTGCCTATTTTATTCTGTACACCGGTCTTAGGCGGGGAGAGGCTCTGGCTTTGACCTACAACGACATTGATTTTGAAAACAAAATTATACATGTGAACAAATCCGTGTATTACGTCGGCAACATCCCTAACATCAAACAGCCGAAAACAAAGGCGGGATATAGGGATGTTATACTGCTTGACTGCCTCGCGTCAAAGCTCAAACAAAATAATTCATCTGATTTGGTTTTTCCGAATCACAGCGGAGAATTGATTAGGAACGGAAACTTTAATCGTCTGTGGACAAAATATTTAAGCGAAACGAGCCTATCGATCACCCCGCATCAACTCAGACACGCGTACGCCACGATATTATTTGAAGCCGGCATTGACGTGAAAGATGCCCAAGAGCTTCTGGGACATTCAACATTTCAAGTAACTCGAGACATCTATACACACATAAGCAAAGCGAGAAAAACGCAAACCGCTGACAAACTGAATAAATTTGTTTCATTAAATCAAGAAAAAGTAAATAATCGGGAGGGACCAGTTCGTGAATAAAATTTTAAGAAGAGTTTTGATTATTGCGCCGGCGGTTTTATTGGAGCTTTTTTGGCTGTTTGTTTTATTTGAGCTGCTCGCTCCCTGGACGGTGGCGATCGACACGGTTTTGACCGTATTGGCGTTTTTGCTCGTACTGTATTTGGTTATAAAACAGGACGAGAGCACATATAAAATTATCTGGCTGCTGGTTATACTGACATTTCCGCTCGGCGGCGCGCTTTTGTATTTGGTTTTCGGCAATAAACGAACCACAAGGCCTCTCAAAAGAAAAATGGACAAGACGCCGCCGCTACCGAAGGACGAGGCCGACACGGCCCGGGTATACGACGCGCTGAGCGCCGACAACAAGCGCCTTGCTCAGACATTTCGTTATCTGGAAAACAAGACCGGATTCGTTCCGCACTTAAACTGTGGAGCGAAGTATTATTCACTTGGAGACAAAATGTTTCCTGATATGCTTGAGGAAATTAAAAAAGCCGAGCGATTTGTTTTCGTTGAATATTTTATTATCGAGGACGGATTGATGTGGGATTCGATGGTCGAAGTCCTTGCGGAAAAGGCCGCCCGGGGAGTTGACGTGCGCGTTATGTATGATGACCTCGGAAGCATTTCAACATATACCAAAAAAGACGCGGAAAAACTTGTGAAAAAAGGTATACGATGCGTGTCGTTCAACCCGCTTGTGTTTATCAAAGGAACGCTGAACTGCCGCGACCATCGCAAAATGCTGATTATTGACGGCAAAACGGCTTTCAGCGGTGGCATAAATCTTGCCGACGAATATATAAATCATATCGAAAAATACGGTCATTGGAAGGATATCGGCTTTAAGCTGACAGGGGCCGCCGTTATGAACTATGTGAGAATGTTCGCGCAGTTTTGGAACGCGTTCGCGGGCGACCGTGTTCCGGACGAGTATCTGGCGCCGTCGGGCCTTGATAACAGCGAGGAAGACGGATTTGTTTTGAGCTATTACGACTCGCCTTTAAGCCGCGAGGCCGACTCAAATGAACTTTACATAGATCTGCTGTCTCAGGCGGAGGAAACCGCGTGGTTCTATACACCGTATTTGCTGCCGGGAAACGCTCTGCTGGACGCTTTCACGCGCGCTGCCCGCAGAGGCGTTGACGTGAGAATAATCATGCCCGGCATACCCGATAAAAAGCTGATCTATCGCATGTCGCGAAGTTTTTATCCTGTGCTTTTGAGAGCGGGCGTTAAGATTTTTGAATACAAACCCGGATTCGTTCACGCCAAAGCCTGCCTTATCGACGGCGTTGTCGGCGCGGTCGGAACGGTGAATCTTGACTATCGCAGCCTGTTTTTGCATTTTGAAAACAACTCCATCTTCTATCGCGCGTCGCTGCTAAATGATTTGAAAGCCGACTTTTTGGCGACGCAGGAAAAATGCGTGGAGAGAACGCCCGATATTCTGAAGCCCAACTTTTTTCATTGGCTTGTTAACGGAATTCTCAGGATCTTCGCGCCGCTTTGCTGAGACAAGGTTTGCGTCGTTATATATTTGACGTGAAATAGCCGTTTTTTGATATTTTTTGTGTTACCGTTTATCAAGTTCCGCCAGAACCTTTATTACCTCGCCGGCTATTATCAGCCCGGCGACGGACGGAACGAATGACACGCTGCCGGGAACGGCTTTGCGAAAAGCCGTGCTTTCGCCGCCTTCGGCTAAAGTGATCGGCTTTATCGGTTTTTCCTTTGAGTAAACGACCTTAAGTTTTTTTATGCCTCTGCGCCGCAGTTCATATCGCATTACTTTGGCAAGAGGGCAGACCGAGGTCTCGTAAATGTCCGCGACTTCAAACGCTGTCGGGTCAAGCTTGTTGCCCGCGCCCATTGAGCTGATGATCGGCGTGTTTGCTTTGTCGGCGTTAACGACAAGGGCGATCTTTGCGGTCACCGTGTCGACCGCGTCGATTATATAATCATAGTTTTTAAAGTCAAACTCCTCTTCCGTCTCGGGCAGATAAAATGTTCTGAACGCGCGGACTTTGATATTCGGGTTTATGTCCGCCACTCTTTCTGCCATCACATCGACTTTGTATTTGCCGATCGTTTTGCGGGTCGCGATTATCTGGCGGTTTATATTTGAGATGCTGACCTTGTCGCTGTCGATCAAGTCGATGGCGCCAACGCCCGCGCGGGCGAGCGCCTCGACAGCGTATCCTCCCACTCCGCCGACGCCGAACACCGCCGCTCGCGAAGCGGCCAGCTTTTTTACTCCGTCTTTTCCGAGCAAAAGCTCGGTTCTTTCAAATTGATTCTCCATATCAATGCTCCCGTGTAGGTTTTAAAACATTATATCATAGAATAATATTTTTAACAATAGATTTAATATATATTTAAATCTCAAATCCGTAAATATTGACAAAATCGCTCGTATATGTTATTATCCAATCATACAAACCATGTTTCGGAAAGGTGATTTTAGTGAAATTTGATACCGAAGATCTTGTGAATAAGATAATAAAAAGCTATGAGACCCATAAGGATATAAGCCGCATTGATGAAGAAAATATGATCAACAAAAAGATCATAATAGAAATCATCGACAGGCTCAGAAAAATATTGTTTCCGGGATATTTTGATAACAGCAAAATACGCTCGGAGTACATACGCTATATAGTTGGTGAGCATCTGGAGTTTATACAGTATAATCTCAAAAAACAGATCGCCCGCGCGCTCGGCAGCGGCGATATGTGCAGCGACTGCCCGAAATCGACCCTTGAGAACAAGGCCGAGGAAATAACCGACAGGTTCCTTGAGAAAATACCGATGATCCGCGAGTACCTTTACACGGATGTTCAGGCCGCTTTTGACGGGGATCCCGCCGCCAGCAGCGCCGATGAGGTAATTTTCTCATACCCCGGGCTGTATGCCATAACAGTCTATCGAATCGCCCACGAGCTGCAGTTGCTTAATGTCCCGATGATACCCAGGATCATGACCGAGCACGCACACAGCCAAACGGGGATCGACATTCATCCCGGAGCCATTATCGGCAAGCACTTCTGCATAGACCACGGAACGGGCATTGTCGTCGGTGAAACTACAACAATTGGCGACAACGTTAAAATCTATCAGGGCGTGACGCTGGGCGCGCTGTCCACCAGAAAGGGTCAGGAGCTGCGCGGCGTCAAGCGCCACCCGACAATAGGCAACAACGTCACGATCTATTCCGAGACCAGCATATTGGGCGGCGAGACCGTCATAGGCGACGGAGCGACAATCGGCGGAAACGCATTTATCGTCAGCTCTATCGAAGCCGGAACGAAGGTAAGCGTCAAAAAGCCCGAGCTACAGTATTTCGGTTCGGGGCAGGATGATTTTTAACACAAATATATAAAAATGATCCGATATTATGTCGGATTATTTTTATGGCATAAAGCCGCGCGGCAGCATATAATATCAGATAATAATATTGCATAAATATGATTGGAGGTATTATATGTTGATACATATTGTAAAAAGCGGAGAGACATACTCGCAGATAGCCGCGCAATATAATGTGCCGCTGCTGAATCTTCTCGCGGACAACGGTCTGACTTTTGATTCAAGGGCGGTTGTGGGACAGGCGCTTGTAATATCAGAGACGGACTTAACACACGTTGTGGAGGCCGGTGAGACGCTTTCGTCAATAGCCGCGCGGTACGGCGTAAGCCTTAAAACCCTTTACAGGAATAATTATTTTCTTGGCGGCGCTCCTGACATTTCACCGGGACAGACGCTGAATATAAATTTAAGCGGCAACAAAATTCGCTCTGTTCAGACAAACGGGTACGCCTACCCGTTTATATCGCTTGAGCTGCTGCGTGAACAGCTGCCGTTTATGACATACCAAACGCCGTTTACCTACGGAATAAGCGCAAACGGTGATCTTGTTGATCTTGATGGCGACACGCCTATGATTGATCTGGCGGATGAACTTTCGGTCAAATCGCTTATGCACCTGTCAACGCTCACAGAATACGGAACATTCAGCAGCGACCGCGCCACGCTGATATTTGACAGCGAGGCGCTGCGCACCGCATTGACAGATCAAATCATAGAGAATATTCAAAACAAAGGCTACGGCGGCCTTGACGTGGATTTTGAGTTTATAGACCCCGCGCAAAAAAATGAATACGTTGAATTTCTGGAGTATATGCGCGGACAAATCAATACTCTCGGATATCCGCTGTTCTCCGCTTTGGCTCCGAAAACAAGCGATGATCAGCGGGGCACCCTCTATGAGGGGCACGATTACGCCGCGATCGGAGCGGCTGTGGACAAGGTGCTGCTTATGACATACGAGTGGGGCTATACCTACAGCGAGCCCATGGCGGTAGCGCCGATCGGCTCTGTCGAGAGAGTTATACAATACGCTGTTACAAGAATTCCGCCAAGTAAAATTTTTATGGGTATACCGACCTACGGCTACGATTGGCCCCTCCCTTACGTGAAGGGTATGACAAAAGCTGTGTCGCTGTCTCCGGTTCGCGCTGTGCAGATCGCCGAGCGCTACGGCGCTGTTATAAATTACGATGAGACCGCTCAAACGCCGTGGTTTGAATACCAAGACGAAGATGGGGTGCGGCATGAGGTTTGGTTCGAGGACGCCAGAAGCATAACGGCAAAATATGATCTGGCCGACCGATATAATTTGTTCGGGTTCGGCTACTGGAGCCTTGACCGCAAATTTCCGCAGAATCTTGTTATTCTCAACTCAAAATATGAAATAGCGCAGTAAAGTCATATATTGAACATAATTTGTAATAATAATGTAAGATTTAAGTAAAGTTTAAGTAAGATTTAAAATTCTTTACATGTAATTATATTTATGTTATAATTATTTGAATTGTTTAACAAAGCAACATAAGGAGAAATATATGTGCGCGAAAAAGTACGATAATCAAAGCATAATTGCCCTCAAAGGCCCCGACAAAGTGAGAAAGCGTCCCGCCGTAATATTCGGCTCGGACGGCATTGACGGCTGCGAGCACTCGATGTTCGAGATCCTTTCAAACTCGATAGACGAGGCCAGAGAGGGCTTTGGCAATATTATAACAATAACAAGATTTTTGGATAAATCGATCGAGGTCGAGGATTTCGGCCGCGGAATTCCCGTCGATTATAATGAGCGGGAAAAAAAGAACAACTGGGAGCTGGTTTTCTGCGAGCTATACGCCGGCGGTAAATATAAAAATAACACCGGCGGAAACTATGAATTCAGTCTGGGTCTTAACGGACTCGGCCTGTGCGCCACGCAGTACAGCTCGGAATTTATGAGCGTTGTTATCCAGCGCGACGGATATAAATATGAGCTTGAGTTTAAAAAAGGCAAAAATATAGGCGGCCTTAAAAAAACGCCTTTCCGCCACAGGCACACGGGCTCGAAAATACTTTGGCGGCCCGATCTGAAGGTATTTACCGATATCGACATACCTCTTGATTACTACCAAGACACGTTAAAGCGGCAGGCTGTCGTGAATCCCGGCATACGATTTGTTCTCAAAAACGAGGTTAGCCGCGGAAAATTTGAGGAATTTGAATTTTTATACGAAAACGGAATTGTCGACTATGTAAAAGAACTTTCGGGCGGAAAGGCATTCACCGAGCCGTATTTTGCCGAGGCGGAGCGCAGCGGCAGGGACCGCGAGGATCTGCCCGAATACAAGCTCAAAATGAGCTTTGCATTCAGTTTCTCAAACGAGATCAGCGCGACCGAGTATTATCACAATTCGAGCTTCCTTGAGCACGGGGGCTCGCCCGACAAGGCGGTCAGAAACGCATTTGTGTACGCTGTGGACAAATATTTGAAAGCAGAAAACAAGTATAACAAAAACGAGGCAAAAATACAGTACAGCGATATACAGGACAGTCTGATCCTGGTTTCGAACTCATACTCCACCATGACAAGCTATGAGAATCAGACCAAAAAGGCGATAAACAACAAGTTTATTCAGGACGCTATGACCGATTTTCTCCGCAAGACCCTTGATATCTATTTTATAGAAAACAAGATGGAAGCCGACAAAATTTGCGCCCAGATACTTGTGAACAAGCGCAGCCGTGAAACCGCAGAGAAAACCCGGATCAACGTCAAAAAAAAGCTCGGCGGAAACTTGGACGTTTCAAACAGAGTAAAGAAATTTGTGGACTGCCGCAGCAAAGACCCCGAAAAACGCGAGGTCTATATCGTTGAGGGAGACTCGGCGCTCGGCGCATGCAAGCTGGGCAGAGACAGCGAGTTTCAGGCCATTATACCGCTGAGAGGAAAAATTCTTAACTGCCTCAAGGCCGAGTACGACAAGATATTCAACAGCGACGTCATTGTGGATCTTTTGCGCGTTCTCGGCTGCGGCGTTGAGATCAAGTCAAAGCATAACAAGGATCTGAGCTCGTTTGATTTAGGCAATCTTCGATGGAGCAAGATCATAATCTGCACCGACGCGGACGTTGACGGATTCCATATCCGCACACAGGTGCTCACGATGATCTACAGGCTTGTGCCTACCCTTATCGAAAAGGGATACGTGTATATAGCCGAGTCTCCGCTATACGAGATCAACACCAAAAGAAGCACATATTTCGCCTTTAACGAGCAGGAAAAGTCCGACATACTCAAAAAAATCGACGGTCAGAAATACACGATACAGCGCAGCAAGGGTCTTGGCGAGAACCAGCCCGACATGATGTGGCGCACCACAATGAATCCCGAGACGCGCCGCCTTATCAAGATCATGCCCGACGACGTTAAAAAGACGCAGGAGATATTCGATCTGCTGCTCGGCGACAATCTGAGCGGGCGCAAGGAGCATATCGCCGAGAGCGGCCATAACTATATAGACCTGATCGACGTGTCATAAAACATACGTTATAACTTATTTTTAAATTATAATACTATAAAGAATTGGAAAACATATTATGAAAAAACCTATAATACAAGAACAACAGATAACAGACACTCTGGAAAACAATTATATGCCGTACGCTATGAGCGTTATCATTTCCAGGGCAATACCCGAGATAGACGGGCTCAAGCCGTCGCACCGCAAGCTGCTTTATACCATGTATAAAATGGGCCTTATAAACGGCTCGCTCACAAAATCCGCAAATATTGTGGGACAGACGATGCGCCTCAACCCTCACGGCGACGCCGCGATATACGAAACACTTGTCAGGCTGACCGACGGAAACGGAGCGCTTCTTCTTCCTCTTGTCAAGTCAAAGGGAAATTTCGGCCGCGTGTACTCTCGCGATATGGCATATGCCGCCGCGCGTTATACCGAGGTTAAGCTGTGTCCCGTATGCACCGAGCTGTTCGGCGAGATCGACAAGGACACGGTCGACTTTGTTGACAACTATGACGGTTCTATGAAAGAGCCCACGCTTCTTCCCACTACATTTCCGAATATTCTGGCGAATCCGAACCAGGGTATAGCGGTCGGAATGGCTTCCAACATTTGCTGCTTCAATCTGCGCGAGCTGTGCGACGCGACGATCGCGGTCATGAAAGACCCGGAGGCTGATTTGTCGGAGATCATGCCCGCGCCCGATTTTCCGACCGGCGGACGCTTGCTCTACAACAAAGCCGAAATAGACGAGATATACCGCACGGGCAGAGGCTCGATCAAAGTCCGCGCAAAATATAAATATGACAAAAAGCAAAATTGCATTGACATATATGAGATACCTTACAGTACGACCGTTGAGGTCATTATAGACAAAATAGTTGATCTGGTGAAATCGGGTAAGGCGAGAGAGATCTCGGACGTTCGCGATGAAACCGATCTCAAGGGTCTCAAGATCACAATTGATTTAAAACGCGGGACCGATCCCGACGCGCTTATGGCGAAGCTCTATAAAATGACCGCGCTTCAGGACAGTTTCGGCTGCAATTTTAATATTCTGGTTGAGGGCTCGCCTATGGTTCTGGGCGTTAATGATATTCTCTGCGAGTGGCTCAGGTTCCGCCGCAGCTGCGTCAAGCGTGCTCTGAGTTATGATATTGAAAAAAAGAGCGCCAAGCTGCATCTTCTTGAGGGACTGAGCCTGATACTGCTCGACATCGACAAGGCGATCAAAATAGTCCGCGAGACAGATGACGATTCAATGGTCGTTCCGAATCTCATGAAAGGTTTTAACATAACCCGAGCGCAGGCCGAGTTTGTGGCCGAGATAAAACTGCGCAATCTGAATAAGGACTATATTTTAAAACGCACAGCCGAAATAGAAAACCTTAAAAACGAGCTTGACGATCTCCGCAAAACAGTTGAGAGCAAGCGCAGAATTAATAAGCTTATAGAAAAGCAGCTGAAGCAGGTAGCCAAAAAATTCGGTTCAGACCGCAAAACAGAAATAATTTCGGCGGATGAGATAAAAGAGCCGACAATAGATGAAACTATTCCGGATTACGGTTTAAAGCTGTTCAGAACGCGAGACGGATATTTAAAAAAGATATCTCTCGTTTCTTTGCGCACCAGCGGAGAACAAAAGGTCAAGGAAGGCGACGAGCTTGTTCAGGAAGTCGAGGCTAAAAACAGCAGTGAAGTCATCTTCTTTGCCGAGGGCGGAACGGCCTATAAAATGAAAGCCTACGATATTCCGGACAGCAAGGCCAGTCTGCTCGGTGATTTTATTCCGAACCTTTTGGGGCTTACCGACAAGGAGCGGATCGTGGGTATGGCTGTAACCGACGACTTTAAAGGCGAGCTTATATTCTGCTTTGAAAACGGAAAAGCCGCCAAGGTTCCGCTTGCCGCTTATCAAACCAAGACAAACAGGAAAAAGCTTACGGGCGCGTTCTCGGCAAAGTCGCCTATGGTTGAAATGTTTTTCCTGCCCGAGGGCGAGCAGACGGAAATTGTTTTGTTCTCGGACAGCGGCCGCGCCGTGGCCGTCAAATCGGACAAGATACCGCTTAAGACGACCCGTTCCACGCAGGGCGTTAATATTATGTCATCAAGAAAAGGCAGCGTGGTCAGCCGCTGCGTGCTCGCGGCGGAATCGGGCATAATAAATATGTCAAGATTCAGGACGAGAACATATCCCGCGGTCGGCGCTCTTGTGAGAGAATCCGATTTGGGGATCGAGCAAATCAGCATTGACGACAACGGTCGGTAAAATATATTTGCAAAATATATTTGTTCGTGATATAATATATTAACAAAGTATTTGTTTTGTAACGGGGTGGGATAAATGCTTCAGAAAAAAATTATCTGGAAATTAAATATAATAGACCTGCTGCTTATAGTTATTATACTGTTGAGCATATTGGCGCTTATATACAAGTCGGTGTCGGGCAGCGGCGATGAAAGCGAGTATCGCGAATATACGCTTACTTATGTGTGCGAGAGCGCGCCGATACGTCTTTTTGACACGATCAATCAAGGAGAACTCTGTATTGACGGCGCGACGGGCGAAGAAGTCGGCGACCTTGCCGATTTTGAGGTTACGCCGATTTTTGAATATGTTCCCACGGCGCCCGAAACACCCGAGCCTACGCCTGACGAAGAAGATGAAGAAGAAATTTCCGAAAACTCGGATGAAGAAAACACAGACAACGAAAACGCGGAAGATTCCGAAAACGGCGATGATGAGGATCGCCGGGTCAAAAAAAATACCCCCACGCCGGAACCCACGCCCGAGCCTGCCAGAGCCAAAGCGGTTTTCACTACTACGGTCGAGGCCGCGAAAGCCGAGCACGGTATCAGGATCAATAAAAACGTATATTTGATAGGACAAAGCATGCAGCTCGTTATCGGCAATACGGTGTTTGACGTGTATATAAGCGACATGCAGTAGAGAATTGATAAGCAAACGCGGGAGAACATATGAAAGACACATTGATCGCCACATACAAAAACAGTTTTTTGTACGAGATTATCCTTTGGATAACCGGCGTTATGGTACCGCGCCTTAAAAATGATTTTTTGTCAAGCTACACATATAAGTTTATAGGCTGGGTCGAAAAAAGCGTTTTAAACAATAAATATCTCGAAATTTTCTTCAACACAAAAAAGGTCGGCGAGGCCTGGTACGCCAGCGCGTTTTACAGATACACCACATACGCGATAAGACATTTGGCTTTTTATATCCCAAAATCAAAAATAAGATTCCACGCTTATTACATCGGAATATTCATGTTATTTGTTCTGCTTTTTCCCGCGAGATTTTGGGATAATTTTTACATGGTCCCGGTTTTCGCCTGCATCGCTTTGATTTATATAAGTCACAACGCTGTTCACAGAACCGGCGTTATTTTCATACTTATAAATCTGGTTATCACTATGTTTATCGGGATGATGAGCATATCTATCCCGATCGCGGCCTGCAAAATACTTTCATATTTTCTGCTTGCCGTTGATCTGTTTTTCCTGATTTCGTTCGCGATAAGAACTCAGACCGATCTTGAAAATCATTTGCTGTTTTTATTTATTGCTCTGATAGCCCTTTGTTTTATTGGAGTTGTTCAGGCTAATACGCCCGGAGACTTCGGGGTGGCTATCACCGGCGTTTTTGACAATTCCGAAGTGTTCGCCGAGATACTTGTGCTGCTGTTTCCGTTCGCGTTCGTTTATCCGATCACTCTTAAATCCACGCTTAGGCGCATTATATATTCGGTCTTAACGATGGGCTTGTCATTCTGGGTAATAACGGCTACCCAGTCAAAGGCGGCTTTCATAGCGTATTTTATTGAGCTTATAATAGTTATCGTGCTGATCGACAGACGATATATTCCTATGATATTGCTGCTCGCGCCCACGTTCAGCGACCGCGTGATAAACAATATTATACTTATGTGGCAGCGCGAGAGCGGACATGGCAATTTTTTTCAAAATATTGTCAACGCTTTTCGCGGTTTTTGGCGGAACGGATTTGGCGTCAATACCGATAATTTTGTGAATATGTATAATATTTCCGCGCTTCACTACGGAGACAGACATTCCCTTATCAATTTGCCCAATGTTACCATAAGTCCGATTTATTTCAACATTCTTGTTAACGTCGGCGCGATATTTATGATATGCTTCATGTATTATATATTAAGAATAGCTCACTCGTCCATCACCTGTATGTTCAGGGCGACACCCAGACAGAAGCTGGTTTTCGCTGCGGGTCTGGCCGCGCTTTTGGGTATTTCAATTTCCTCAATGCTTGAGTCCTCGCTCTTCGAGCCGCGCGTATTGATCATGTATTGGTCGATGCTGGGGCTTTTGCGCTCAGGCAGAATTATTAAGTTCGGAATACTGGACTGATTCGAGACAATATGAGTTAATTTTTAAATATGTATTGACGAAACCCGATGTTTTTATTATAATATTATTAATAACTAATTTGGAGGCAATCAGATGAAGTCCGAAAAAATATATATCAAAGTGCTGCAAAATATAGGATTCAGACTTTTTGCGGTGCTGTCACTTTTGTTTTTGTTTGTCGCTCAGCGTCTGCCCGCGCTTTCTGTTGAGGCCGAGGAGCTGCGCGACGTGACCGAGCGCTTCAGCATTTCATCATTCGCGTTCGGAAATTTCGCGAAGTTTTTTGACTATTTCGCGATACCTCTGAGCTATACCGCCCTTATTATGATCGTGCTCGCGGCTGTTATACTTATGCTTGGCGCGATCTCATTGGGGCTTTCGCTGTTTACATATCGCAAGGTCCAGGTGGTGAACTTTTTTGTATCCCTCGTCGGAACATTATGCAGCATAGCGTTTTCCGTGCTTTTGACCGTGGCGATATATGAATGGAGAAACGACATAGACATTGACGGGGTTCTCACTTTTATGCCTAATCACTTTTTGATCTGGCTCCCAGTTGCCCTGTTTGCCCTTGCGACATTATTTATTTACACATACGCGAAGCTGCCCGGGTATCGCATGGCCGACGGAAGATTTTTCAGGGCCATGGGCTGCGCGCTCAATCCCAAAAACTTTCCGCGCACATTCAAAAAAGACGACAATACCGAGGCGATCTTCCGCTCAAACGTGCCTCTTAAAAAGAAAAAATATGCAACGATCAGTGAGCCCGATTCTTTGAAAAAAGCGCGCAGGTCGGCTTCAAAGTCACGCAGGAAGGCGGATAAAGCCAAAGCAGCCGACCTAGCGGAAGCATCGTCAAAAAAACTTTCCAATCTTGAACTTGCAATAAACAAGCGCGAGCACGCCGAAAGGGTCGCGAACAGATTGGTTGACAGCGAAAACAGTGCTCTTCTAAAAAAGAAAAACTCAAAAAAATCGTCGACTTCCAAAAAGTCAAATTCTCATGCGTCTGCCTCAAGATTAAGCGATGCCGAAAAAAGAGCCAGAGCCCTTGAGATCGCCAAGCTCAAGGCAAAACATGCCGAGGAAATCGCATTAAGAAATAAAAAAATATAGCATAAGAGGGCTCGTCCCTCTTTTTATTTACACAGTTACCGTATTGAAATAATATTTTTAACAAATTGTTAACAAAAGTCTTGAAATTTTTTGGAAAATCTGTTATTATATTTTTGATAATATACTTTAAGGACGGTGATTTGATTCATGCAATTCTTTCAGCCGATGCTTGACGGTTTGTACGCCACGTTTATTTATGACGACAGATGGGTGTTGTTTGTTCGAGGCTTGGGTTACACTCTGTTGATCTCGCTTTTTGCCGTGCTGTTCGGTCTTATTCTCGGAATTCTGGCCGCGCTTGGCAGGCTTTCAAAGGTCAAGATATTAAACTGGATAGCGGGACTATATATTGACGTTATCAGAGGCACGCCTACCATGGTTCAGGTTCTGATATTCTATTTTGTAATTCTCGCGGGCGCCAGAAGCATACCGGCGTGGTTTGTGGGCGTTATAGCATTCAGTATCAACAGCGGCGCGTATATAGCGGAAATTGTGCGCGGCGGTATTCTTTCGATAAATAAGGGACAGACCGAGGCGGGACGCTCGCTCGGATTGACCCAAGCTCAGACTATGAGGCTCATTATCATGCCCCAGACGCTAAAAAATATTCTTCCCGCGCTTGTAAACGAGTTTATCGTGCTTATCAAAGAGACGGCCGTTATAGGTATGATCAACAACATCGACCTTCTGGGAGCGGCGAAAAAAGTCCAGACGCTCACCTATGACTTCTTATGGCCGCTGCTGTCCTGCGCGATAATATACTATGTGGTTATCAAAATCTTCTCCATGCTTTTATCAAGACTGGAAAAGAGGTTGCGCGCCAGCGACGACAGACGTTAGGAGGGTTAATTTATGTCAATGATAGAAGTTAAAAACTTAAAAAAGAGCTTCGGTGATCACGTTGTGTTAAAAGACATTACCGAGAGTATTGAAAAAGGCGAAAAAATCGTTGTTATAGGGCCCTCCGGCAGCGGAAAGTCAACGTTTCTGCGCTGCATAAACCGACTTGAAGAGCCGACAGGAGGTCATATTTACATAGATGGCGAGGATATTTGCGATAAGAAATGCAATATAAATCATGTGCGAGAAAAGATGGGAATGGTTTTTCAGCAGTTTAATCTTTTTCCTCACCTGACCGTGCTTGAAAATATAACTCTCGCGCCACTAAACGTAAAAAAACAGAACAAGAACTCGGCGAAACGCAGAGCTATGGAGCTTCTTAAAACTGTCGGTCTTGAGGAAAAGGCTGACTCGTATCCCGGGCAGCTTTCGGGAGGCCAGCAGCAGAGAATAGCTATCGCGAGAGCTCTCGCGATGGATCCGGAAATTATGCTGTTTGACGAGCCGACATCGGCGCTCGATCCCGAGATGGTCGGAGAGGTTCTGGACGTTATGAAAAAACTCGCGGACGAGGGAATGACTATGGTCGTTGTCACTCACGAGATGGGTTTTGCCAGAGAAATTGCCTCCCGAGTATTCTTTATGGACGAGGGAATTGTATATGAGCAGGGAACTCCTTCCGAGATATTTGACACTCCGCAAAATCCCAGAACGCAGTCATTTTTAAGCAAAATATTATAAAAATATAAAAAATTTTAAAAAGGAGAGATTTACATGAAAAATTGGAAAAAAGCATTGGCGCTGGTTCTCGCGCTGTCGCTGTGCGTATGCCTTTTGGCGGCGTGCGGAGGCACAACCTCAACCAACACAACGACAAATGACGCCGATAAGGCTGCAGACACCGAGGCGGGCGGAGAGCTTATTATGGCTACAAACGCGGCATTCCCTCCGTTCGAATTCACGACCTCAAACGGTCTTGTAGGCGAGTATGACGGTATCGACGTTGCCATAGCGCAAAAAATTGCCGAGAAGGCAGGCAAGACGCTCAAGGTGTCCGACATGGAATTTGACGGAATTATTGCCGCTGTTTCAACAGGCAAAGTTGATATGGGTATTGCCGGTATGACGATCACGGAAGAGAGAAAGAATAACGTTGATTTTTCGGATCCCTATTATGTTGCCGAGCAGGTTATCGTTGTTCCCGAAGACAGTGACATCGCTTCTGCCGAGGATCTGAAAAACGACAAAAAAGTCGGCGTTGTTATCGGATACACTGCTGACACGATCGTGACAGAAGACCTCGCGCTTGACGAGGCGAATATCGTTCGCGCAAACAGGGGCATTGATGTTGTTCAGGACGTTAAAAACGGCAGACTGGACGCGGTTGTTATCGACTCGTACACAGGCATAAAGCTTGCCGAGAGCACTGGCCTCAAGGTCGTTGAGGACGAGGAGGCATTCGCCGCCGAGGAGTACGCTATCGCCGTTAAGAAGGGCAATTCCGAACTGCTCGAGACAATCAACGCCACCCTTGCCGAGATGAAAGAGAACGGTGAGATCGAAGAGCTGGCCGCGAAGTATAACGACACAGCCGTTGAGGAAGAAGGCGCAGAAGCCGACGTCGAGGCGTCAGCCGAGAGCGAAACACAGGCCGAGGACGAAGCTTCCGAAGGCGAGGTTTCCGAAGGTGAGGCTCCCGCCGCCGAGTAATTCGTTTATTAACCGTATTAAAAAAGAACCAAGCCGATTTGATTTGGCTTGGTTCTTTTCTTGCTATCCAAATTATCCGATATACTTTACTATTATATCGCCCATTTCTTTGGTTCCGAGAAGCTTTCCGCCCTCGTCCATGATATCGGCGGTTCTGTAACCGTCATTTAACACGTTTGTGACAGCATCCTCGATATTTTTGGCTTCCTCCATAAGCCCGAAGCTGTCGCGCAGCATCATGGCGCAGGACAGGATCGTAGCGATCGGGTTCGCTATATTTTTGCCCGCAATATCGGGAGCGCTGCCGTGGATGGGCTCATACATTCCGAGCGAGCTGTCGCCGAGAGACGATGAGGGCAACATTCCGATCGAGCCTGTTGTCATGCTTGCCTCGTCGGAAAGAATGTCGCCGAACATATTCTCGGTCACGATAACGTCAAACTGACCGGGATTTCTCACAAGCTGCATCGCACAGTTGTCAACCAGCATATCCGAATACTCGACCTCGGGATATTCCTTGGCGAGCTCGTGCATAGTCTCGCGCCATAGGCGAGATGTTTCGATAACGTTGGCCTTGTCAACGCTTGTCACCTTTTTGCGGTTGCGCTTCATCGCAAGCTCAAACGCTACCTTGCCTATTCTTTTGATCTCACTTACGGCGTATTTGAGCTCGTCATAGGCTTCTTCATCGCCCGTGCTCTCGTTTCTTCTTCCTCTGTCGCCGAAATAGAGGCCTCCCGTGAGTTCGCGCACGATAACCAAATCGAGACCGCCCTCGGAAATTTCGGGCTTGAGCGGGCACGCGCCCGCAAGCGCCTCATGAAGCTTTGCGGGTCTGATATTCGCGAAAAGACCGAGCTCCGACCTGAGACCGAGGAGAGCCTTTTCGGGTCTTAAATGTCCGGGAAGCGTGTCCCACTTGGGGCCGCCGACCGCGCCCAGAAGCACCGAATCGGACGCCTTGGCTATCTTGACCGACTCCTCGGGCAGAGGCGCGCCTGTCTCGTCTATAGCGCATCCGCCCGCCAAAATATCGGTATACTCAAAGCTGTGGCCGTATTTTTCGCCTATCTTGTCAAGAACTTTCTCGGCCTCGGTAATGATCTCGGGGCCGATTCCGTCACCTTTTACTACTGCTAATTTTATGTTCATGGTAAGTTTCCTTTCTTTGTTATTATAAAGCCGATTACGCTTTTGTTCATACAAAAGAGACGTCGAGCCTATTTCAGCGAGTTCATCAGGCCGTTTTTGTTGATTATTTCCTTTATGAACTCCGGAAACGGCTCAGCCTTAAATTCCTTGCCGTTGGTTATGTCCTTAATAATTCCCGTGTCAAAATCAACTTCGACCTCGTCGCCGTCGTTTATATTCTCCGCGGCCTCGGGGCACTCCATGATGGGAAGTCCGATATTTATGGCGTTGCGGTAAAAAATTCTCGCGAAGGTAGCCGCGATAACGCAGCCTATACCCGAAGCCTTGATAGCTATCGGAGCATGTTCGCGCGAGGAGCCGCAGCCGAAATTGTTGCGGGCAACCATGATATCACCCTGTTTTACGTTATTCACAAAATCCTTGTCTATATCCTCCATGCAGTGCGCCGCGAGTTCCGAAGGCTCCGAAGAATTCAGATAGCGCGCGGGGATAATAACATCGGTGTCAACATTGTCAAGATACTTATGTACTTTGCCTTTTGCGTTCACTTGTTATTCCTCCTTTCTATATCTCATCGGGACCGCAGATGTATCCCTTTATTGCAGAAGCTGCCGCCACAACCGGGCTCGCCAGATAAACCTCGGACTCGGGATGACCCATTCTGCCGACAAAATTTCTGTTGGATGTGGAGATAGCTCTCTCGCCCTTGGCGAGTATGCCCATATGGCCGCCGAGACAGGGGCCGCAGGTGGGCGTTGAAATAACGCAGCCCGCGTCCATAAATATGTCAAACAGGCCCTCTTTCATTGCCTCGCGGTATATCTTCTGTGTAGCGGGAATAATGATGGCTCTGATATTCTTAGCCACATGTTTTCCCTTAAAGATCTCGGCTGCCTTTTCAAGGTCCTCAAGACGGCCGTTTGTACATGAGCCGATCACGCATTGGTCGAGCTTGACCTCGCCTACCTCATCGATCGTTTTTGTGTTCTCGGGAAGATGCGGGAACGCGACCGTAGGCTTGAGCGCCGACAGATCAATGTCATAAACCGCATCATACTCGGCGTCGCTGTCAGCCGTGTATATTTTATACTCGCGGTCAACTCTTTCGTCAAGATATGCCTTTGTCACGTCGTCTACTTCAAATATGCCGTTTTTGCCGCCCGCCTCGATCGCCATGTTCGCCATAGTCAAACGGTCGTCTATCGACAGATATTTGAGACCGTCGCCGCTAAACTCCATTGATTTATAGAGCGCGCCGTCAACGCCGATCATTCCGATTATATGCAGTATAACGTCTTTGCCCGATATCCACTTTGCGGGCTTGCCCGTAAGGTTAAATTTGAGCGCCGACGGAACCTTGAACCATGCTTCGCCGGTCGCCATTCCCGCGGCCATATCGGTCGAGCCGACGCCTGTCGAAAACGCTCCTACCGCGCCGTATGTGCAGGTGTGGGAATCCGCGCCGATTATTACCTCGCCGGGAGCCACAAGACCTTTTTCGGGAAGCAGAGCGTGCTCAACACCCATCTCTCCAACGTCATAAAAATTGGTAACGTCTTTATCTCCGGCGAACTCACGGCACATTTTGCAGTGCTCAGCCGACTTTATATCCTTGTTGGGCGTGAAATGGTCAAGCACGATCGAAACCTTGTCTTTGTCAAAAACCTTGTCAAATCCCGCCGCCTTAAATTCCTTGATGGCAACGGGCGTGGTAACATCATTTCCAAGAACCATGTCAAGCTTTGCTTTGATAAGCTGTCCGGCTTTAACGCTTTCAAGTCCCGCGTGGTCAGCCAGGATTTTTTGTGTCATTGTCATGCCCATATTTTTATTCCTCCTTCATTAACTTATATTCAACCGATTCAACCAGCGCGATCCACGAGGCCGCTATAACGTCTTCCGAAACGCCGACGGTCGTCCAGCTCCCGGTCTCGTCTCTGCTTTCTATCAGAACGCGTACCTTGGCGCCGGTCGCTTGCTGCGGCTCGAGAACTCTTACCTTGTAGTCGGTCAGATGCACGTCGCTTAGCTCCGGATAAAAACCCTCAAGCACACGCCGCAGCGCGTTGTCTAGAGCGTGCACAGGACCGTTTCCCTCCGCGGCGGTTATCTCGGTTTTATCGCCTACCGTGATCTTAATTATCGCGGAGGCGCTGAAATCGTTTTCCTCGGGCTCGACTATCGTTTTAAAATAGTTGAGCGTGAAATAGTTTTTCTTTTGCTTTAAAACGTCTTTGACTAACAGTTCAAAGCTGGCCTCCGCCGCCTCGAACGAGTAGCCCTCATATTCAAGCTGCTTTACTCTCGCGCAGATCTCGGCGATCTCGGGGGAGTCCTTGGTAAGCTCGGGGGCTATTTTGCTGATTTTTTTCAGCACAGTTCCCCGACCCGCGACCTCGCTCATCAAAAATCTGCGCTCGTTGCCTATGCTCTCGGGTGCAATGTGTTCAAACGACGCCGATTCTTTAGCCACCGCGTCAATGTGCATTCCCGCTTTGTGCGAAAACGCCGAGCCGCCAACATAAGGCATACCCTTAAAGAGTGATAAATTCGCGATCTCGGATATCCATCTTGCTGTCCTTGTGAAACGCTCAAGGTTCTTTTCGGGCACGCAGCGGTAATCCTGCTTTATTTGCAGGTTGGGTATTACGGTGGATAAATTTGCGTTTCCGCATCTTTCTCCGTATCCCAGATATGTGCCCTGGACATGTCTTGCCCCCGCCTTTACCGCTGCCAGAGAATTGGCCGCCGCGCATCCGCTGTCGTTATGGCAATGTATTCCAATAACGATATCGGGAAACTCCGCGCAGGTCGCCGCGGTTATCCGCTCGACCTCGTCGGGAAGGCAGCCACCGTTGGTTTCACATAAAACAATTCTGTCGGCGCCCGCGTCGATTGCGGCCTTTAGCGCTGATTTGGCATATTCGGGATTGCGTTTGAATCCGTCAAAATAATGCTCGGCGTCAAATATTACCTCTTTTTTGTGAGCTTTGAAAAATTTGACCGTGTCGTGGATCATTCGCAGATTCTCGGAAAGCGACGTTTTGATAATATCGGTCACATGAAGATCCCATGACTTTCCGAAAATCGCTATAACATCGGTATTCGCGGTAAGCAGCGATTTGCAGTTATCATCATTTTCGGGCATGATCTCTTTTCTGCATGTCGAGCCGAAAGCTACCAGACGCGCGTGCCGCATTTTGGCGCGGTCTATCGTTTCAAAAAATTCTAGGTCTTTCGGGTTTGAGCCGGGATTTCCGGCCTCTATGTAATCCGCTCCCACATAGTTGAGAGCTTTAACTATATTAAGCTTATCCTCGATCGAAAACGATATGCCCTCACCCTGGGCCCCGTCTCTTAATGTTGAGTCAAAGATCTCTATGTTTTTTTCTTCTCTGCCGCCGAGGCGGCTGTTGATATTCAAATAAACACACCTCGTTTAGAAAAGGCGGCGGTCGTTTGCCGCCGCCTTAAAGTCAAGAGTTTATTTCTCGTCGTTCCATGAATAGAGCTTTCTGATCTCTCTGCCAACATGCTCAAGCTGGTGATCAGCCTTAATTCTTCTTGTGGCGTTGAAGTGGGGACGATTAACCGCATTCTCGGTGATCCAGCTCTTGGCGAATGTTCCGTCCTGTATCTCGCTGAGAACTTTCTTCATCTCTTTCTTGGTGTCCTCGGTGATTATTCTCTTTCCTATCTCATAGTCGCCGTATTCGGCTGTGTCGGAGATCGAGTGTCTCATCTCGCCGAATCCGCCGTGATAGATAAGGTCAACGATCAGCTTCATCTCGTGGATGCACTCGAAGTACGCGTTCTGAGGATCATAGCCCGCCTCAACCAGAGTCTCAAAGCCTGCCTCCATCAAAGCGGTAACACCGCCGCAAAGCACGCACTGCTCGCCGAACAGGTCGGTCTCGGTCTCCATCTTAAACGTTGTCTCAAGAACGCCCGCTCTCGCGCCGCCGATACCCGCGGCGTAAGCCAGACCGATATCCATAGCGTTGCCTGTGGCGTCCTGCTCAACGGCTACCAGGCAGGGAACGCCTTTGCCCGCTACATACTCGCTGCGTACCGTGTGGCCGGGTCCCTTGGGTGCGACCATTATAACGTCAACATCCTTCGGGGGAGTGATAAGCCGGAAATGGATATTGAAACCGTGGGCGAACGCCAGAACGTTTCCGGGCTCCAGGTTAGGCTTGATGTTCTCCTCATACAGCTTTGCCTGCTTCTCGTCGTTGATAAGTATCATGATTATGTCAGCCTTTTTGGCGGCTTCGTCCGAATTATAAACTTCGAATCCCGCCTCCTCTGCTACCTTCCAGGATTTGCTTCCCGGATACAGACCGATGATTACGTGAACGCCGCTCTCCTTGAGATTCAGAGCGTGGGCGTGCCCCTGGCTTCCGTAGCCGATAATCGCCACAGTCTTGTTGTTCAGCAGTCCTAAATTGCAGTCGCTTTCATGATATAATTTTGCCATTTATAAAACCTCCAATTATATAATAATTAATTATTTTTCTAATTATTTTCGCGCGCGGCCTCTTCCGCCTCCGTGGTGCTTCCGCGCTTCAAGCCGGTTAGACCGGTCCTGACTAAGCCTTCTATCTCAAACTGCTCCATAAGGTCAATAAACGCGTTTATTTTGCTGGGGCCGCCGGTGAGTTCCAGAGTCAGCAGCTTTTTGGAAACATCGACGACATTTGCTCTGAAGATCTGACAGATCTGCATTATCGCCGTTGTGTCCTTGTTATTGACTTTTATCAGCACATGCTCGCGCAGTACCGCCTGATCCTTGTGCAGCTCGCAGATATGCTTAACGTCCTCGAGCTTGGCGAGCTGGTTCTGTATCTGATGAAATGTGTTTTCATCGGCGTGGGTCACGATCGTCATGCGCGAGATCTTCGGGTCCTCGGTCTCACCGACCGAAAGGCTGTCAATATTATACATGCGGCGCGAGAAGAGACCCGCGATACGGCTCAGAACGCCTGCATGGTTCACAACATGAATAGATAAAACGTGCATTTTCTTTTTTGCCTGCTTCTTTTCGGGAACAGGATTTGTAATAATTCCGCTCATATTATCTGACCTCCTTGCCGTCCGCTGTTATTTCAAGTATCGGCTCTTCTATAGACTCGCCGCCCGGAACCATTGGCAGAACCGCATGGTCGGGATTTATCACGCAGTTTATGACCGTGGGCTTGGTTCTGTTTTTAAGCGCCGCGCTCAAAGCTTTTCCGAGTTCCTCGATATTTGTGACGGTATAAGCTTCCGCGCCAAGTCCCTTCGCAACCATGTCATAGTTCGTGGGCTTGTTGAGCGTGGTATGGGAGAAACGCTCTCCGTAGAACAATCTCTGCCATTGACGGACCATGCCGAGCACGTTATTGTTCATAACAACGTCTATGATCGGCAGCTTTTGGGTCGCGGCGGTCGAAAGCTCCTGAAGATTCATGTGGAAGCAGCCGTCGCCCGAAATGTTGACAACAACGCTGTCGGGGTGAGCCGCCTGCGCTCCGATCGCCGCGCCTACGCCGTAGCCCATTGTGCCGAGACCGCCCGACGATAAAAAGTGTCTGGGCTTTTCAATCCCAAAAAACTGAGCCGCCCACATCTGATGCTGACCGACATCGGTAACAAGATATGTATTGTCTCCCGTTTGCCGCTTTATCTCTTTGATTATTGTCTCGGGGTTAAACTCGCTGTCACTCTTGTATTTAACCGGATATTTTTCTTTCCAGCCCGCGATCTTGCTCATCCATTCGCTGTGCTTTTTCTTGTGCAAACGCTTGTTGAGCTCATCCAGCACCGCGCGCGCGTCTCCGATCAGGTACGCGTCGGTCAATATATTTTTATTTATCTCGGCTCTGTCAACGTCTATATGCACGATCTTGGCGCGCCTTGCGAATGTCGCGGGGTCGCATATAACTCTGTCAGAAAATCTCGAACCAATGTTTATCAAAAGGTCGCAGTGCTTGACCGCGAGTGATGTTGTCTTTGAGCCGTGCATGCCTATCATTCCGGTAAATGCGGGGTCACTCGCCGGGAAAGCGCCGAGACCCATGGTGGCAAGCGTCACGGGCGCGTCGATCGTTTTCTGGAACTTGTGCAGCTCCTTTGAGGCGCCCGAGGCGATAATACCGCCGCCCGCCATGATCAAGGGACGCTCGGCTTTTTCGATCATCTCAATAACCTTGTCAAACGCGGCCGAGTCGCTTTCGATCTTATAGTTGTCAACTCTCTCGGGTATTTCTTTTTTGTAATCCGCTTCGCCGGCCGTCGCGTCCTTGGTGATATCAATAAGGACAGGGCCCGGTCTGCCCGAGGCGGCGATTTTAAACGCTCTTCTGAATGTGGGCGCGATCTCGTCTGCGCTCTTTATCAAAAAGTTATGCTTTGTGACGGGCATTGTGATTCCCACAATGTCAACTTCCTGAAAGCTGTCCTTTCCGAGCAGATTATTCGCCACGTTGCATGTTATCGCAACCATAGGGATCGAGTCCATATAAGCCGTGGCGATTCCGGTTACAAGGTTTGTGGCTCCGGGGCCCGATGTTGCCACGCAGACGCCGACTTTGCCGGTGCTTCTGGCATATCCGTCAGCCGCGTGGGCCGCGCCCTGCTCGTGAGAGGTCAGAATATGTCTGATTTTTCCAGAATATTTATAAAAAGAATCATAGACGTTGAGTATGGCGCCTCCGGGATAGCCGAAGACGGTGTCAACGCCCTGTTCAAGCAAGCATTCCAAAACGATGTCGGCACCGTTTTTAATCATATTATAACGCATCTCCTTTTCTCTTAAATACCATTTTACTATTATACAACAATGATTCAGTTCTTGTCAATATATCTCACGTTAAAAATGTGACAAAATTAGTTTATTGATAAATTATTTTTTGTGTATTTACAGATTATAAAAAATATGGTATTATTAGTGCAATCTGCGTTTTGGGCGGAAAGGGAGATTTTATGAAAAAATTACTTGAAATGTTTATAACCTTCGCGAAAGTCGGAGTGATGACTTTCGGCGGCGGGTACGCCATGCTGCCGATCCTTGAGCGCGAGGTCGTGTCAACCAAAAAATGGGCGACAAGCGAGGAGCTTTTAAACTATTTCGCCGTCGGACAATGTACGCCCGGAATAATCGCGGTCAACACCGCCACGTTTATCGGATATAAAAACAGGGGAGTTCCCGGAGCGATATCCGCAACCGCCGGCGTTATTTTTCCGTCGCTGATCATAATAATGCTTATCGCGGCGTTTTTGCAGAATTTCGCCGAGATCGAGTTTGTGCAGCATGCATTCGCGGGTGTCCGCGCGGTCGTGGCAGCGCTTATCATTCAGGCGGTTGTCAAGTTTTTTAAATCCGGAGTTAAGGATATCACCGGTTTTATTATATTTATTCTCGCTTTTGTTCTGGCAGGAATTCTCGGCATATCCTCGGTATATGTCGTGATCGGGGCGCTTATAGTCGGTCTGATCGCGGGCCGTCTCGGGAGGTGCAAATAATGACATATTTGCTTTTGTTTTATGAATTCTTCAAAACCGGACTTTTCGCGGTCGGCGGCGGCCTCGCAACACTGCCGTTTATCTATGACATGTCGGCCAGGTACCCCGAGTGGCTGTCGGTCAATGACATATCAAATATGATCGCGATTTCCGAATCGACTCCCGGCCCTATGGGCGTAAACATGGCGACATACACGGGATACACGGTTGGCGGAGCGTTCGGCTCGGTTATAGCAACGTTTGGTCTTGTGCTGCCGTCGTTGGTTATTATCGTTATTATAGCGAAGTTTTTGCAAAAATTTCAGGAAAACAAGCTTGTGAAGCACGCGTTTTACGGCTTGCGCCCCGCTGTGGCGGGTCTTATTGCCGCCGCCGCTCTTCAGGTCATGAAGGTGGCGATACTGACGCTTGACAAATTTTCCGAAACACGCAATATACTGAACCTCGCCGATCCCAAAGGGCTTGTGATCTGCATAGTCACGCTGATATTGCTGTATCTGAAACCTTTGAAAAAGATCCACCCGATAGTGTACATCCTCTGCGGCGCGGTGATCGGAATATTTATATATTAAAAAATCAGGGCTCCCGATCGGGAGCCCTAAAATTATGATTTTTAGTCCTTGGGAACAGTCGCCCAGTCCGCGTCGAATCTGGCAATGCCGATATCGGTAAGCGGGTGATTGAGCATCTGCATGATAACGCCGTAGGGAACGGTAGCGATGTCGCAGCCTACTCTCGCGGCGTCGATAACATGGATCGGGTTTCTGATAGAAGCGGCGATGATCTGAGTGTTGATCTCGGGATCGTTCGCAAACACGTCAACTATCTCCTCGATGAGGTTCATGCCGTCCGTGCCGATGTCGTCAAGTCTGCCTAAGAAAGGGCTAACGTATGTAGCGCCCGCCTTTGCCGCGAGAAGCGCCTGAGCCGCCGAGAAAATAAGCGTAACGTTCGTCTTGATTCCCTTGGCCGTCATCTTTTTGCACGCCATCAGGCCCTCTTTGTTAAAGGGTATCTTGATGATGATGTTCTTGTGGATCTTGGTGAGAGGGATCGCCTGCTCAACCATTTCGTCGGGGTCTTTTGCGGTAACCTCGGCGCTGATGGGGCCGTCTACGATCTGAGTGATCTCTTTTACAACGTCCTCAAATTTTCTGCCGGACTTGGCGATGAGCGAGGGGTTTGTGGTAACGCCGCTGATCACGCCCATATCGTTGACTTCTTTGATCTCGTCAACAATAGCTGTGTCGATAAATAATTTCATTTGAATCAATCTCCTTTTATATTAATTTTTTATATTTTTCTATTAGCGCCTTGACCGTCTTTGGCGCGGGGGCGCCGATGAGCTCTCTTTGATTCACGCAAGTCTCAAGCGAGATCGCGTCGTATATATCATCATCGAAAAGCTCCGAAAAGCTCTTAAACTCCTCTAGTGAGAGCGCGTCTATAACGGTATTTTTTTCAATGCAGTAGGCCACCATTCTGCCCACAACGCCGTGCGCGTCGCGGAACGGCAAGCCTTTTTTAACAAGATAATCGGCCACGTCGGTGGCGTTGGTGAATCCTCCCTTGGCGCCGCTGAGCATCCTGTCTTTCCGAACCGTCATGGTTGCTATCATTCTCTCGAATACCGGCAGACACATTTTTACGGTGTCGATCGCGTCGAACAGCTGCTCCTTGTCCTCCTGCATATCCTTGTTGTAAGCAAGGGGAATTCCTTTCATAACGGTCAAAAGTCCAATCAGGTCGCCGTACACTCGACCTGTCTTGCCTCTGGCAAGCTCCGCGACGTCCGGATTCTTTTTCTGGGGCATTATGCTTGAGCCGGTGCTGTACGCGTCGTCCAGATCAATAAACCCGAACTCGTGCGAGCTCCAAAGAATTATTTCCTCGGAAAAACGGCTAAGATGCGTCATAATGACCGATAGATCAAACGCCAGTTCGAGCGCGAAATCCCTGTCGGAAACGCCGTCAAGGCTGTTCATGCTCACCGAGTCAAACCCGAGCTTGTCCGCCACAAATTCGCGGTCAAGGGGGTATGTGGTCCCCGCGAGCGCGCCGCTGCCGAGGGGCATTACGTTTAGCCTTTTTCGGCAGTTGTCAAGTCTTGAACTGTCGCGGTTAAACATCTCGTAATACGCCATCAGATGATGCGCCAGCGTCACGGGCTGCGCCTTTTGCAGATGGGTGTAGCCCGGCATGATCGTGTGCAGATGCTCCTCCGCCAGATCTAGCAAAGTCGCTTTGAGCGTCTCAACGTCTTTCTTTATCTCGTCAAGCTCGTCGCGGACGTACATGCGCGTGTCAAGCGCCACCTGATCGTTGCGGCTGCGGCCCGTGTGGAGCCTCTTGCCTACATCGCCGATACGCTCGATGAGTATTGTCTCAATATTCATATGTATGTCCTCGGCGTCGATCTTAAACTCGACTTTACCATCGTCAATATCTTTTTTGATCTCGCCGAGGGTCTTTACTATAAGCTCGGAGTCCTCTTTGCTTATTATCCCCTGTCTGCCGAGCATCTCGGCATGGGCCCGGCTGCCACGTATGTCCTGAGCGTACATGCGCGAATCGAACCTGATAGACGAGTTGAAATCGTCAACCAAAGCGTCGGTGGATTTTGAAAAGCGGCCTCCCCATAATTTTGCCATTATTTGTCTCCCTTTTTCTTCATTAAGGCTCTTACTTTAAGCGGCAGACCGAACAGGTTTATGAAGCCCTCGCTGTCCTTGTGGCTGTAGAGCTCGTGGCTGTCGCCGAAGCTTGCGATGTCCTCGTTGTAAAGCGAATAGGGCGATTTTGTGCCCGCGGGGGTAACGGAGCCTTTGTAGAGCTTAACGCGAACTTCGCCGGTCACTGTTTCCTCCATAGAGTCTACCATGGCGGAGAGCGCCTCGCGCAACGGTGTGTACCACTTGCCGTCATATACCAGCTCGGCGAATTTGATGGCCGCCTGGCGCTTGAAGGCCTGTGTATCGCGGTCGAGGCAGAGATATTCAAGCTCCTGGAGCGCGGCGTAAAGAATTGTGCCGCCCGGGGTCTCATACACGCCTCTTGACTTCATACCGACCAGTCTGTCCTCAACGATGTCGGCGATGCCTATGCCGTTCTTGCCGCCCAGTTCGTTGAGCTTTTCAACCAGCTCGCGCGCCTTCATCTTCTTGCCGTCCAGCGAAACGGGAACGCCCTTCTTAAATCCGATAGTAATGTATGTGGGCTCATCGGGAGCCTTTTCGGGCGATACGCCGAGTTTGAGCAGGTTGTCGAGCTGAGGCTCGTTGGCGGGATCCTCAAGGTCCATGCCCTCGTGGCTGATGTGCCAGATATTTCTGTCTCTTGAATACAAATCTTTTTTGGTTACGGGGATCTCAATATTGTGAGCCTCGGCGTAGTCGACAGCGTCCTCTCTCGATTTGATGTCCCAAATTCTCCAGGGCGCGATTATCTTGAGCTCGGGAGCCAACGCCTTGATTGTCAGCTCAAAGCGAACCTGATCGTTGCCCTTGCCCGTGGCGCCGTGGCAGATAGCGACCGCGCCTTCCTTTTTCGCGATCTCAACCAGCCTTCTCGCGATGATCGGGCGTGCGTGGGATGTGCCCAACAGATACTTGCCCTCGTAAACCGCGCCGGCTTTGAGCGTGGGGAATATAAAGTCCTCAACGTACTCGTCTCTCAAATCCTCGATATAGAGCTTGAGAGCGCCCGATCTTTTGGCTCTCTCCTCAAGGCCCTCGGTCTCCTTGCCCTGACCCACGTTGCCGCATACCGCGATAACGTCATAGTCGTAGTTCTCTTTGAGCCAAGGAATAATGATCGAGGTGTCGAGACCTCCCGAATACGCCAGTACAACTTTTTCTTTTGCCATTTTTATACCTCCAATTTATGTTATGCCGCGTGGGCAAAATTATCTTTATCTATTATATAACAACAAATGATGTTTTGCAATAGTAAATTTCAAAAAACCGCTATTTTAAATAAAACACCGTTGACATTTTAGTTGTATTAAAATCGCAATATAGAATGTGGTTTCTAACTTTTGCACGGTAAATTAAATATTATATTGACAAATACACATTTGATGTGTATAATATATATTGTTTGGAGGTTTCGGAATGAAAACAAAAGATTTGATTAAATTACTTGAAAAGAATAACTGGTATTTAAAGCGAAGTGGTGGGAACCATGATATATACACAAACGGAATCGACAGCGAAACAATACCGAGGCACAAGGAGATCAAGGAAAACCTTGCAAAAGCAATAATAAAGCGTAGAGGGCTTAAATAAGTCCCGTTTAATAAATAATTTATGGAGGTAATATTATGAAAAATTCATATCCTATAATTTTAACGCCGGACAAAGTCGGATATGTGGTATATATCCCTGATTTTAATATTAATACCGAAGGGGACACGCTTACGGATGCTATCGAGATGGCGCGCGACGCCATAGGGATAATGGGCATTGATATGGAAGATGACAAAAATGAGCTGCCGATCCCAACATCGTTAGGCGATTTGAAAAAAACTTCGAGCAGCGATATAATTTCTTTGGTTGATGTCGATTTTACCGAGTACCGCAGACAAAACGAACAGCGAATGGTGCGGCGAAATGTTACTCTGCCGTCATGGCTTAATTATGAAGCTGAAAAAAGCGGTGTAAATGTTTCGGCAATATTGCAAAGAGCATTAAAAAACGAGCTTCATCTCACCAATCGTTTATAAAATTATGCATATTTTAATCGCGAATATTGAGGGATGAAATTTAAATGGCGCTGCGGATAGCTGTGTGTGACGATGAAAACAATTGGATAAATGAGCTTGAAAAATGCCTTTTGCGGTATAATGAAAACAATAATCGAATAGATTGGGAGGTTTTCTATTCCGGCGAGGAGCTTTTGAAATACTTTGCCGCGCACGGCAATGTTTTTGATATGCTTATCACCGATATTGAGATGAGCGGAATAAACGGAGTCGAAACCGCGAACAGAATCAGAGAGCTTGACAAAGACATAAGCATTATTTTTCTCACGAATTATGAAAAATACATGCGCGACTGCTTCAGCTGCATGCCTTCAGGATTTCTTGACAAGCCCGTGAGCTTTGACGATATAAAGAAAATACTGGATAAGAAACTTTCGGAAACGAAAAACGCCGCTCTATTTTCTTTTAAGTATAACCGCAGAGAGTATAATATCCCTTTCAGTGAAATTATATATGTTAATAACGATATGCGCAAGATTATTCTGCACACGACAAATGAAACTTATGAGTTTATAGGCAAGCTAAAGGATTACGAAAAGATTTTCGAGGAACACGGATTTGCCATGACCCACAATTCGTTCTGCGTGAATCTGTCCGCTATCGCTAATCGTTCCGCCGCTGAGGTTGTTTTAAAAAACGGCGAAATAGTGCCTGTCAGCGACTCGCGCAGAGAGAATTTTGAAGAACGCTATTTGGCGTATATTAAGAACAAGAGGTAACACATCATGTTTAGAATTTTAGATATCGCCGTGATCATATTTGAAACAATTATGGCGTTTATGTTTTTTGACAGCTTTTTGGTATGTGACAAAAGGGAATTTAAAATACTTTCAAGAGTTTTGTTCGCGGCTTTTTTGCTTACCGGCAATTTTATCGGCGACAATATTCTTATCACGACAATACTGTCAATCGCGGCATCCTTGGCAGGAGTTATATTATATAAAAACAGTGTTAAGCAAAAAGTTTTTTACGCCTTGATTTTTATTTTGATCGGAATCGCATCGGAATATTTGGTCGGAGCATTGTTTATCGCTTTAGAGCATGTTCGTCCTGTGGAGCTGATGGACGAAAACGTTTCAAGATTTGTCGGAATAATCGCGTCGAAAATTCTCGCGCTTATAATTATAAAAACAGTATGTATAATTTGGAATAAAAAGCGGTTCGGGATGTATCGTAGTTATTGGCTGGCGCTGATGACCGCTCCGATAGTTAATATCGCGATCTTGATTTGCATAGCATATTTTTTTGAAACTCTCACCGATATCAGCGGAATAGTTTTGTTATTGTTAATGATATGCATAATGTACAGCAGCGTGATCGGGTTTTATTTATTCGATAAGCTGATTGACACGGTTGAAATAAAAATGAAAAATATTCTCCTGGAAAATCAGGTCGACGCGCAGGAAAAACAAGCAAAGAGGTCTGATGCCGAAAACGAGAGAATGAGATCAATAAAGCATGATTTCAAAAATCATCTGGAAATGATAGACGCTATGCTTGAAAACAACAATATCGCCGAGGCAAAAAAGTACATATCGGAGCTTGGCATTGAAAAAGTAAAAAATGAGGACGCCGTTATGAACACCGGCAACCTTGCGCTTGATTCGATAATAAATTCAAAAATTGAACAGGCGAGGAAAAGCGGCATTGAAACCGAGCTGAATATCAAGAAACTGCCTTGCGACTTAAAGCTCACGGGCGTGGAATGCTGTATGCTGCTCGGCAATCTTTTTGACAACGCCATAGAGGGCTGCGCGGGTCTTGAGGCGGGCAGACGGAAAATATTTTTTGATATTTTATTTGAGCAAAATCAATTATTTATCGGTTTAAAAAACACTACGGACAAGCAGCCGAAATTTAAAAACGGGCTGCCGATAACCGACAAAGCGGACGCGGCAAATCACGGAATAGGACTTAAAAACATAACCGAGGTCGTTGAAAAATACAACGGAATTATGCGCGCTTCCTGCGAAAACGGAGTTTACGAAACAGATACAGTGCTTTTTGACGTATAAAACCAATGTCAATATAAAATTATAAAAAGATAAGGTTATTGCCGTGTTAAACATGATATACGGCAATAACCTATTTCTTTATTTGATAAATATTATTTAAAATATCAAAAAGTAAGCGATAACGACCGCTCCGAGAACTATTCTGTACCAGCCGAAGGGCTTAAAGTCGTGGCTCTTTACGAAATTCACAAGGAACTTTATAGCCAGCATTGAGACTATGTACGCCACCGCCATGCCGATAAGCAGCACGGCCGCGTCGCCGCCGCTCATAACAAGGCCGTATTTTAAAATCTTCAAAAGACTCACACCGAACATGACGGGTATCGCCAGAAAGAACGAGAACTCGGCGGCTATTTCTCTCGAGCAGCCGACGATCATAGCGCCCAATATGGTCGATCCCGATCGCGAGGTTCCGGGAATTATCGAAAGCACCTGGAACATGCCGATCAGCAGCGCTGTTTTGTAAGTCATGCCGTTCATGTCGCGCACGAGAGTTTTCCGCGGACGGTTTTCAAGAATAATAAACGCGATACCGTAGATTATAAGGGTCGCCGAAACGACTTCCCAATTCTCAAGCTTCTCCATGATCGGGTCTAGCAGCAGACCGATAACCGCCGCGGGCAGACATGCGATTATCACTTTAAGCCACATCTGCCACGTGTCCGACTTCTCGCTCTTTGTCTTGCTCGGCGAAAACGGGTTAAGCTTGCGGAAATACAGGGTAACGACCGCGAGTATCGCTCCGAGCTGTATAACATACAAATACAAGTCGGAGGCGGTGAAGCCCGTGTTGCGGATAAGCTCGTTCACAAGTATCATATGCCCCGTGGAGCTGATCGGCAGCCACTCGGTTATGCCCTCGACAATACCGAGAACAATTGATTTTATAACTTCAATAAAGTTCAATTCAGGATACCTCCAAAAATTTATGTATTTATTATTATATACGCAAACAGGCCTTGTGTCAAGACCTGTTTATTAAAATTATATTACAATTTGTTAATATGTATAGTAATAAAAGTTTTGAAACTCGTTCCTGAATTCCGGGTTATTGACCGCTTGTACCATAAGGGCTATCAATCCGACCATGACCAGCGCGCCGATAATTATTTTTATCACCGTGACGATAATCGTGGCGATCGCCCAATTCTTAGATGTTATTTCAAACTTGTCGCTGCACGCCCAGACGATAAGCATTATCAGATATACTATACCGCCGACAACAGGTATCCAGGAAATAAACTGTCTGCCGACCCACGCCGGTATTGAAACCGGGCGGTTGTAAGGTTTTTCGGGAAGCGGCATCTGCGGCTGCTGCATATATCCGTTCGTCTCGGTCAATTGAGAGCCGTTTCCGCATATAACGCACTTGCCGTCGATAATTTCTCCTCCGCAGTTCGCGCATCTCATATGTCAGACCCCCTATTTGATAAGCTCGGCTATATCGGTGTTCTCGCCGGTTATGGCAACGACCGCGCCCTGCTTCGCCTCGGGCGCGTCGGGGTGGGCGATCAGCCATTTGTTGCTTGCGAACAGCCGCTTGTCCTCATCGTTTGTTATTTTTATATCGGGCTTATCGTAGTTTGTTCCCTTAGGAAGCACAATAACAACTCTGAATCCCTCGCCGAGCTTGGCGCTGCACGGCGCGTAGTGCATTGTCGTCGCGTAAAGCTCGACCGCGGTGCCCTTAGAGCAGAGAAAAGCCTCGACCTTGGACGTGTCGTAGGTTCCCGCCGCGTCCTGCTGGCTTCCAACGAGCAAAACAACATCGTCGGCCGCTATGTCGATCTCGCTGTCCTTGTGGTACTCAAGGCAGTTGAGTTTGGTGTTTGTGCCGTTGCAATAGCCGATCTGGATAGGCATTCCGCCATAGACGTTATCGCTTAAATACTTCTTCGCGTCGATCGCCTCAAGCTCTGAACACGAGGGGACATATACCACGTCGTCGGGCTTCGGGGAGCATTTCTCAAGTGTAGAGAGAAGTTCGCCGAAGTCGTATCCTTCGACCACTCTGCCGTATTTCACAAAATCCTTGTCCGTAACAGACTTAATAACTAAACTCATTTTCATTCCTCCGTTTATTTAAAAATTTTAAATCTCACTCAATTTTTCTCTCAGACCCTCGAATATCTGCTCGGCTATCCGGTCGTAATCCTTATCCGAATCATCGTCCATTTTATTTTTGATGTTGGGACCGATCTGCACAAGGGCTTCCAAAAGGTCGGGATTAAACGCTCCGCATTCGCCGCCTGTTATCATGTCGAGCGCCTTTTCATGGCTGTAAGCGGGTTTATACACTCTCTCGCTTGTGAGCGCGTCATAAACGTCCGCGATGGCGACAACTTGCGCGGGTATCGGGATCTCGCCGCCCTTCAAACCGTCGGGGTAGCCTCTGCCGTCCCACCGCTCGTGGTGCCAGCGGCAGATCTGCTTTGCCGCCTCAATAAGAGGCGCGTTGTGCCAATTGAGATGTTCCAATATCTCATAGCCGTATACCGAGTGTTTTTTCATTATTTCATATTCCTCGTCGGTCAGGCGTCCCGGCTTGTTAAGGATCTTGTCGTCGATCGCGATCTTTCCGATATCGTGCATAGCCGAGGCTGTCGCCCACATGGCAACGTCCTGCGGCGGCATATAATATTTGGAGTCAAGCCGCTGCAGCTCATTCAAAAGCAGCTCGGTCAGGCGGCGTATGTGCAAAACATGCGGGCCCGACTCGCCGTTTCTGAACTCAACGACCGAGCTGAGCACGTCGATAAGCATAGTGTTGTTTTCCTCGCGCTTTGAGATCTGTTCTTTTATCAAAGCGGTCAGCAGATTTTGCTTGGCGTAGAGAATAATAACGTTTGAAAGACGTCTTAAAACTATATTCGGGTCAAAAGGCCTGCTTATGTAGTCGACAACGCCGAGGTCATAGCCGCGAGCGATGTACTCGGGAGAATTCTCGGCGGATATCATAATAACCGGCATATTTTCCAAAAGACCCTTGCGGGATAATATTTTAAGCACCTCAAAACCGTCCGGCTCGGGCATCATGGCGTCGAGCAGAACGGCGGAAATATTTTCGTAATTGTTTTCTATTATCTCAATAGCGGCGGTTCCGTTGTCCGCCTCGATAGTGTTAAAATCAGATTCCAGAATATCATTCAGCATAACTCTGTTCATTTCCATGTCGTCAACGATCAGAACAGTCGGCTTAGTTTTTGTCATAAATTTCCTCCGTCAATAAAAATTCTAAAATCAGTCAAGACATTTATTAAGAGCGTCGATAACTTTTTCGTACTCCGACTCTATCGGCCGATACAGCGCGTCAAGATCGTATTCGCCTCCGCGTATCGCGTCGACCATATCGGAGCAAGCTGTGCCGAGGCCAAGCAGACCCAAATTAAAGCACATTCCCTTGAGCGAGTGTGCGACCTTGAGCGACTCCTCCGCGTCGCCTTTTTCATACGCGGCGGAGAGCTGATCATATGTTCTGTCGTTTTTAAACATGGTAAGATATTTTATTACCAGATTTTCTTTTCCGAGCAGACGGGTGAGGACCTCGTCATAATTTTCATTAAGGCTTGCGTACGCCTCGGCAACAGTAATCTTCATAAACTTCACTCCAATTAATATTATGTCAAATCCAGTATAACATTAGGTATTTTCTTTGTCAAGGCGAAAATACAGGTAATTACAAAATATTGTTAAAATCTAATCAATCGGTCCCCAAACCCTTTCTATGCGCTTTACCGCGTCTTTGATCTCGCGTATATTCAAGCCGCCGTAGCCGAAAACAAAGGCTCGGTGCTCGATTTGAGGATTTGGGTTATTCAAAAACTTGCTCATTTCGAATATTTTTACACCCGCGTCAAACGCGGCGCGCGTATGCTCGATGCCGCTTCCTCCGCCTTCTATTATTCCCAGAAAATTCATTCCCGTGTCGGTGTTGACGGCGGCGAACCGGTCGCCTATTTCCGACGCTTTAAGCTCCGAAATGAGATGATCGCGCTTTTTTTTCATATTCTTATTATTTTTAAGTATCAGCTTTTTCAAAAATCCGCCGCTGAGCAAATTGTGATATATTTCCTGCTCGTAAGCCGTCACAAGCGGCGAGAAGATCTCAAGCTTTTTTATCACCGTGTCAATTATGCCGGGCGGAAGCACCATGTACGACGCGTGAATATTCGGTGATATAATATATTCAAAACTTTCAAGATAAATCACATTTGATTCGGCGAGCGTGTATATTGTGCTTATTATATTGTCCGAGTAATTAAGATAACCGTCGGTCGCGGTTTCGATAATATACTTATCATTTGAACCCGAACACCAGCGGGCAAGATCCTGTCTTTCCTCAAGCCCCATCCTGCGCCCTGTCGGGAGCTGGTTCTCGGGCATCAATATCATAACGTCGATCCCGAGTTTGTCAAGCTCGTCCGGAAGAATTCTGTTGTGCGCCGTGATGTTCAAGAATTTAATATTAACGCCAAGATTTTTAAGCCAAATATACATTTTGTAATCGGTGGGATTCTCAAAGCCGTAAACCTTGTCGGCCCCCAGGATCATTACGATAGCCGTCAAAAGATACTGGATACCGGCGCCGAATATAATGTCATTTATAGAGCAGCTGATCCCCCTGAATTGGCTTAAAAATTTCGAAAGCTCGACACGAAGTCCCGGCTCGCCTCTCTTATTGCCGTGAGTCGACAAAATTTGAGCGGTGTTTTCTATCGCTTTGTTATATTTTTCGGAAGGAAAAATAAAGTATTCTTCCAAAAACGAAGTGTCGCAGTTGTTGTAACTGAAATTATAGGAATATTCGGTGCTCGTCTCCCACACAATATCGTTATATTCATCATTTGTTGATTCAAAGGTCCTGGCGTAAAAACCGCTGCGGTCGATCGTGACGGCATAGCCCTCGTCGACAAGCGCCTGATACGCGTTGTTTATGGTTGTTGTGCTGAGATTCAGCGTTCTCGCCAATTTTCTTCTGGACGGAAGCTTTTGCATGTTTTCGTATTTTCCCGCTTTGATTTCATCTATGAAAGCCCTCTTTAGCTGAAGGTAAAGCGGTATTCCGTTATTTTTGCCGACAAAGTTCTGTATTGCCATATATGACTCCCCAATTAATTGATATTTCATAAGAATTATACCACAAATCAATTATAAATACAAGAATACAAGTAATTTTTTTACAAAATTTGATTAAGGTAAAAACTTTATAAATAAATTTATTGCTAAAACGATTTTGTTGTGATATAATGTGTTAATATATTGGCAAATAGGAGGGGTATAATGCTTTGCTGCAGATGCCATAAAAATCTTGCCGTTGTGTTTATATCGAGGCTGAGTCCCGACGGCTCGCAGAAAAACGAAGGCTATTGTCTGTCGTGCGCGAAAGAGCTCAATCTGGGACCGATCGACAACATCCTGAAAAAAATGGGCATTGACGCCGAGGAAATGGACAGACTTAACGGTGAAATGAAGTCGGTCATTGACGAGATGGGCGATGATTTTGATATAGGAGAAAGCATAAACATGCTGCGTCAGGAGCTGGGCGGCGACGCGGATCTGATATCCGTCGAAACCGAGGACGATGAGATAAGCGGTGATGAGCCGATGGGCAAAAGCCGACAGCGCAACCCGTTTAATATGTCGGGAATCTTTAACAATTTTATGAATCCCGGCAGACAGCAAAATAACGGAAACGACAAAAATAAAAACGGAGCGCCCCGCGCCACTCGGGAACGCGAGCGCAAAAAGAACCGCATGCTTGACACTTACGGCGTCAACCTTACGGCGCGCGCCGCAAAAGGTGAGATCGACGCGGTGATCGGCAGAAATTCCGAGATCGAGCGCACCGTACAGATACTTAACAGACGAACAAAAAATAACCCGTGCCTTATCGGCGAACCAGGCGTCGGCAAAACAGCGATCGCTGAGGGACTTGCCCTCAAGATCATAAACGGCGAGGTCCCGCACAAGCTGATGAATACAGAGATATATCTGCTCGATATGACTTCGGTTATCGCGGGCACTCAATTCCGCGGTCAGTTTGAGTCAAGGCTCAGGAACATAATCAATGAAGTAAAAAAAGCGGGAAATATTATTCTGGTAATTGACGAGATACACACTATCGCTTCGGCGGGCGACGCTGAGGGCGGAATGAACGCGGGAAATATATTAAAGCCCGCTCTCGCCAAGGGAGAGATACAAGTTATCGGAGCGACGACAATCGACGAGTACAGAAAGCATATCGAAAAGGACTCGGCGCTCGAGCGCAGGTTCCAGACCGTTATGGTAGACGAGCCCACTATCGAGGAGACGATCGAGATACTCAAAGGCATAAAAGGCTATTACGAGAACTATCACCGCGTGAAGATAACCGATGAAATAATCAGAACCGCCGCGGTTCTTTCGGAAAGATATATTCAGGACAGATTTTTGCCCGACAAGGCGATCGACGTTATCGACGAGGCCGCCTCGAAGGTTAACCTAAACAACCGAGAGCTTATCGAGCTTGAGCGTCTGAACGCCGAGCTTGCCGAAACGGTGCAAAAAAAGGATGCGGCAGCCGAGGCCGACAATTATCAGGAGGCGGCCGATCTTAAAGTTCACGAGCTGCAGCTCAAGTCAAAGATCGACACCGTGAGCAGGTCCGCGGTCAAATATATTGAGCCGGAGGACGTTGCCGCTGTAATTGAAAATTGGACAAAGATTCCCGTGAAGCATATATCGGAATACGAGTCCGAGCGGCTAACCGACCTTGAAAACAGACTTCACGCGGGCGTTATCGGTCAGGACGAGGCCGTTACAGGCGCGGCCAACGCTATACGCAGAAAAAGGGCGGGAATAAATCTCAAGCGCCGCCCGGTTTCGTTTATCTTTGTCGGCCCCACCGGAGTGGGCAAAACCGAGCTTGCCAAGCAGATAGCGCGGGAGGTTTTCGACGGTGAGGAATCGCTTATTCGGCTTGACATGTCGGAATACATGGAAAAGCACTCGGTGTCAAAAATAATCGGCTCGCCGCCCGGATATGTGGGATACGACGAGGCCGGTCAGTTGACAGAAAAAATCCGCCGCAGACCGTACAGCGTTATTCTGCTCGATGAGATAGAGAAAGCGCACGAGGATGTTTTCAACATTCTTTTGCAGATACTTGACGACGGCAGGATCACCGATAGTCACAGCAAAGTCGTGAATTTTGAGAACACAATAATAATCATGACCTCAAACGCGGGAAGCGACAGCAAATCCAACGTTGTCGGCTTTAACGAAGCCGAGGAAGCAACGCGCATAAAGATAGACCGCGCGCTCAAGCAACTTTTCAGACCCGAATTTTTGAACCGAGTTGACGACGTGATTATTTTCAGCGAGCTTAAAAAAGACGACCTTGTCGGGATCGTTGACCTTATGCTCAATGATTTGAGAGACGGTCTCAAGGAAAAGGATATTTGTCTTGAGGTTTCGGACGAGGCCAAGGAGCTGGTCGTTGAAAAATCGTACGACAAGCGTTACGGCGCGCGTCCGATGCGGAGATACATTGAAAAGAATATCGAGGATAAGCTGGCGCGGCTTTTGATCGAAGGAACCATGACCCACGGAAAGACGGCGTTCGTTGACGCCGCCGACGATGAGATTGCGGTCACGATACTTCCGAGTGTGGCCGCGGCCGAAACAAAATAAAATCGGAGCTGTACAATTATGATACTAAAAAGCATTGAGATGCAGGGATTTAAGTCCTTTGCGGATAAAATCTATCTTGATTTTAATTCCGGAATAACCGCCATAGTCGGTCCCAACGGCTCGGGAAAGAGCAATATTTCGGACGCGATACGCTGGGTAATGGGCGAGCAGAGCATAAAGTCTCTGCGCGGAAGCCGCATGGAAGACGTTATATTCGCGGGCACGGAAAGCAGAAAGCCTCTGGGCTTTGCGGAGGTTACCCTGAATCTTGATAATGAGAGCGGTATTTTCGGCATAGACTTTCCCGAAATACGCGTTTCACGCCGTCTTTACAGAAGCGGCGAGAGCGAATACTACATAAATAAAACCTTATGCCGACTAAAAGACGTGCATGAGCTGTTTATGGACACAGGGCTCGGACGCGACGGATATTCTATAATCGGTCAAGGACAGATCGACAATATCCTCAGCACAAAGTCCGAGGACAGAAGGCACATATTCGAGGAAGCTTCGGGAATATCAAAATATAAATACAGAAAAATCGAGGCAGAAAGAAAGCTTGACCGCACCTCGGACAATATAACAAGAGTTGAGGATATACTGGGCGAGCTTAATACACAGCTTGAGCCTCTGCGCGTTCAATCAGAGAAGGCTAAAAAGTATCTGATTCTGCGCGATGAAATGAAAGATCTTGAGATCAATCTCTCTGTTATCAATATAGAAAAAAAGCGCGAGGAGCTGAAAAAGCTCAAAGAGAACATTGATATATACGAAATCCAGATCAATTCGATAAAAGGCGAGATCTCCGACAGCGACAGCAAGGTCGAGGCTCTGTATGAAAAAATGGCCGAACTTGATTCAGAATCAGAAAACAGCCGCCAAAAAGAGACCGAACTGCGCGATCTCGCTCACGAGATAAAAAATAAAATCAGCCTTGCCGAAAACGAGATATCCCATTCCGAGAGCTCGATAGCTCGCCTCGGCGATGAAAACTCCGAGGCGGACAAGCGCGCCGTAAAGCTTGACGAGCAGATACGCGAGCTAAACTCGACGCTTGAATCTCTTAACTCTCAGAGTGAGGCGGTAAAATCCGCCGCCGATGAGCTCACCGAAAAATCACGCAAATCGGGACTTGACGTCACCGAGCAAAGCAAAGCGCTCGAGCGGCTGCGTGCCGAAGTTGTTGAAAAAACAGCCGATCTCGGCTCAATGAAAAGCCATATTTCCGGCCGCGAAATATTGATGGACAGCTTTAAGTCGCGAGCCGAGATCATACGAGCCGAGCTTGAAGGTAAAACGACCTCCATTGACGAGATGAATAAAAAATTATCCGAGCTTGAAGCCGAAATTGACGGCTCGAAAAAATATATTGATGAGCTTAAAGCCGAGACAAACAGGACCGATGAGATATACGGAGCGAAAAACTCCGAAATGCAGAACCAGATAAACAAAAAGAATCAAAACAGCATCAGGCTCAGCGAGCTTAACTCCAACATAAAAATGCTGGAAAACATGGAGCGCGATCTTGAGGGTTACAGCCGAGGCGTCAGAGGAGTTATGAACGCGTTTAAAAAAGGCCGTCTGCGTGCAAATATCCACGGACCGCTGTCGCAGCTCATCAAAACCGACAAAAAATACATAACAGCGATTGAAACTGCTTTAGGCAGCGCCGCGCAAAATATTGTGACCGACGATCCTGACGACGCGAAACGCGCGATCAAGTACTTAAAGGACAACAGAGCCGGCAGAGCGACTTTTCTTCCGATATCCGATATCCGCTCACGCGTCCTTGACACTTCTAAAGCCGAAAAGCTTGACGGATTTATCGGAACAGCCTCCTCTCTTGTCGAATTCGACGATAAGTATTCAGAGATCGTTGAGAACATCCTGGGTCCGGTAGTCATAACCGATAACATAGACAACGCCGTTTCTATGGGTAGAAAGTGTTCACACAGGTTTAAAATCGTAACCCTGGGCGGCGACGTTGTTCAGCCGGGCGGCGCGATGACAGGCGGCAGCGCTCTGAAAACGATCGGCTCGCTGTCACGCGCAAATGAGATTAAGGAACTTAAAGAAAAAGTTAAGGAAACGGAAAAGACGATCGTTTCTTTGACAAAACTTATCAACCGCCTCTCGATCGAGGCGGCCGATATGCTTGAGGAAATTAAAAACAATAACGACCGTATTTCCGAAAAGAACGAGGAGCTTATAAAACTTGAATCTGAGCGCAGCCACCTTAGCGAGATAATAAATTCGACCGGCGCCGACAGAGAAAAAATGAGCGCGGAGCTTGAGGAGTTGACATCGCAAATCGACGAAATAACCGACGAGATCGAGAAAACCACCCGCGAGGCCGACAGGCTTGAGACCGAAATATCCGAACTGAGCCGAGCGGTAGAAACGCGAGGTAAGGAATTTGACCGTTTGAGCGGCGAAAACGAAAAGCTCGGACGTGAACTTCTCGAGCTCACCATAAGGCGCAATTCGGTTATAAAGGACATAGAGCAGACCAACGACAAAATACGCGCCGTCAACGATGAAAAATCACAGCTTATTTCTTCGACTTTGTCCCGACTTGACGAGATAAAAGCATTGGAAAAGCATATCAAAGACTCGGAAAACGAGATAAAACAGCTTGAGCTTAAAGCCGCCGAAAACGAGAACGCAGTAAAAACGCTTAAAGAATATCTGAATGAGCTTACCGAAAAACGGCGTGAAACCGAAGCCGAGGTTAAAACTCAGCAGGAATCAATGAGCGATGTGCGCGACAGTCTCTTGAAGCTTTCAAACCTTCACACAAAGGCTCAAACGGGCTATGAAAATATGGACGCGGAGCTTGAGGGAATAATAGATCATCTTTGGGACGAGTATGAGCTGACATACAGCGACGCCAAAGAGGGACGCGACCTCAGCGATTTCGATCACGCTGCGGCGTCGAAACGCATAGGCGAACTGCGCCGCAAGATCAGGAACTTGGGCAACATAAATATTGACGCCATTGAGGAATACAAAAACGTCAAGGAAAGATACGACTTTTTGACCGAGCAGATCGACGATCTGAATAAGTCAAAAAAAGAGCTCAACCGCGTTATCACTGAGATGACGGCGATAATGAAAACGCAGTTCGCCGAGCAGTTTGTTAAAATAAACGAGAGCTTCAACACGGTATTTTCTCAATTGTTCGGCGGCGGCCGCGCAAAGCTCAGTCTTTCGGACCCCGACAACGTGCTTGAAAGCGGTATTGACATAGAGGCTCAGCCCCCGGGCAAAAAACTTCAGAGCCTCACGCTGCTTTCCGGCGGCGAAAAAGCGCTTTCGGCAATAGCGCTGCTGTTCGCGATACTCAATGTCAGGCCGACCCCGTTTTGTATTCTCGACGAGGTCGAGGCCGCGCTTGACGACGTTAACGTTTACCGCTTTGCCGGGTACTTGAAACGCTACAGCGAGAGCACGCAGTTTATCGTTGTGACCCACAAACGCGGTACCATGGAAGCCGCGAACGTGTTGTACGGCGTTACAATGCAGGAAAAAGGCGTATCTAAATTATTATCATTAAATATAGACGAGGTGAGTGAATAATGGGTTTATTCAGCAAATTAAAAAACAGTTTAAGCAAAACAAAAGAGTCGATCAACGAGAAATTCAACACGGTTATAAAAACGTTTAAAAAGATCGACGACGACCTGTTCGACGAGCTCGAGGAAGCGCTTATTACCGCCGATCTCGGCGTAAACACTTCAATGGACATAATAGAGAAGCTCCGCGAGGCCGCCGACGAGAAAAAACTCCGCGACAGCTATGAGCTTAAATCCGAGCTTAACCGCATAATGACCGAGATACTTGAGGACGGCGATAATTCCGTTGAGCTTTACGGAACGCCCGCCGTTATTATGGTTATCGGCGTGAACGGAGTCGGCAAAACCACGTCGATCGGAAAGCTCGCAAATCTCTATAAAAATCAGGGAAAATCGGTTCTGATAGCCGCGGCCGACACGTTCCGCGCCGCGGCTATCGAGCAGCTTGAAGTCTGGGCTGACAGAGCGGATGTTCAAATAATTAAGCAGCAAGAGGGCTCTGACCCGGCCGCAGTTATTTTTGACGCGGTGAACGCGGCGAAAGCGCGCGGCATTGACGTGCTGCTCTGCGACACCGCGGGCAGACTTCACAATAAAAAGAATCTTATGGCGGAGCTCAAAAAAATCTACAGAATACTTGATCGTGAGCTTCCCGACTCAAGCAAAGAAGTCCTGCTGGTGCTCGACGCGACAACCGGGCAGAACGCGGTCCAACAGGCGGAGCAATTCAAAGAGGCCGCCGATATTACCGGCATTATCTTGACAAAGCTTGACGGAACAGCTAAAGGCGGCATCGTTCTCGCGATCAAAAACGACTATAATATTCCCGTAAAATATATCGGCGTCGGAGAAAAGATCGACGATCTTGAACCCTTTGACCCGAAGGAATTTGTCGACGCGATCATCAGCCCGGATGACGACGAGGTGTAACACCGCAAATTTAAACAATTTGCACCTAAGTCAGCTTGATATTTTTGGTAAATTTAATCGAAATTTTTGTATTTTTAAAAATTAACCTTAAATAACTTGCGATTTTGAAAAAAATATGTTATTATTATGTAGTTAATATCGGGTAGTCCGCTGTCGTATTTGACATGAATATCTAAGAATGGTATAAACAGAAAGGATTTTTAAAATGAACATTTTACAGCAAATCACACAGGAACAGATCAGAACAGACCTTCCCGAGCTTTTGATAGGCGACACGGCGCGCGTATATGTAAAAGTTAAAGAGGGAAACAGAGAAAGAGTACAGATGTTTGAAGGCACCGTGATCAAGAAGAATCACGGCGGCATTCAGGAGACATTTACTGTCAGACGTATCTCTTACGGCGTTGGCGTTGAGAGAACATTCGCGGTTAACTCGCCCAAAATCGACCGTATCGAGGTTGTAAGACACGGACGAGTAAGACGCGCAAAGCTTTATTATCTGCGTGACAGAGCGGGTAAGGCTGCCAAGGTAAGAGAAAAGTTATAATATTTGCAAAATGCGGTGGTGGTTATTTTTAATCACCACTCTTTGGCATTTTTCAAGGTATCAGGGGGAAATATTATGGATTCAAATAACAGAAATTCCACCGGAGAAAACGGCTCGGAACTCAACAGAATTTTAGAAGATGCCGCGAACAAGGCGGCACGCTCTTCCTCATCGAATGATCCGACACTGGAAAAAGCCAGGTCCGAAATAAACGCTCAGGCCGATTTGATGCTTCGTGAAATTGAGGAGCGCAGAGCGCGCCGTATGGCGCGGCAGCGCGAAATGGAGCAGCAGATCTTAGCTGAGGAAAACGCGAAGGCCAGAAGAATGGCGAGAGCCAAGGCGAGTGAATCGTCCGTGCTTTCAAGCGGCACGCGTCCATCGGCAAAAACCGAGAGTTCAAAGCCCGCGCCGAGCGTTTCTTCGGCTGACAGTGTTTTCAGCAATAGCTCGCGGCCTGACGCGCGTCCTGCGCCTATGCCGACATCGCCCGAAAATCAAAGGAACGGAACTGCTCGCGAGTCATCTCGCGGCGGAAACACGCCTAAAAATTCCGCGCGGCCTGTTCATCCATCCTCGTCAAGCGGTAAAACCTCCGGTACGCCGCAAGGCAGACCGGCAAAAAGGCAGACCGTCACCCCGGGTCAGACTCAGAAAATGCCTAAAATAACCGAGTCGGTTGCTCAGAATCCGTCATCGCGCGCAAGAACCGAAAGCCGCGCGGCGGACGGCTCTCAGTCAAATCGAGCCTCCGCTTCGCGTGTTGTCAAAAATGACGCATCGCCGACACGCTCTCAAATGCCGCCGAATCATCAAAGCGGCAAAAAAACAAAAGCTAAAAAGAAGAATGGAGAAATTAACATGCTGAAAGAAATCAGAGATTGGGTTTTATGTCTTGTTATCGCGGTTGCTTTGGCTCTGGTTATCAGGAATTTTGTTTTTACGCTTGTAAAAGTTCAAGGCGCGTCAATGCAGCCCACGCTTCAAGAAAATGACAGACTTTATGTGAACCGCTTTTTTTACAAACCGGAAAAAGGCGACGTTATAATCTTTAAACCGGAAAGCGACCCCGACAGACCGTATGTTAAGAGAGTTATCGCAACCGAGGGCGACACAGTTTATATTGACTTCGAAAACGGCGACGTATACGTTAACGGTCAGGTTATTGACGAGCCTTATATTAAAGATAAAACCACACGCACGGGCGCGTATATTATGGAATGTATAGCCAACGGCCAATACAGCAAAGACAATCCCATTGTTGTTGAAAAGGATAAAGTTTTCGTTATGGGAGACAACCGCAACAACAGCAGAGACAGCCGAGAGATCGGCCAGGTTCCCGAAAATGAGATCGTCGGCGGCGCCGTGTTCAGATTCTGGCCGGTCAGCAATTTCGGTTCGGTGGCTTATCCTATCGAAACCTCTTATCTGATCGAGGACGAAAAACATAACTTTACATTTGTATCTTAAAAAACAAGGGCTGTATCACCGACGAACAGTGTGATACAGCCTTATTATATAAAGGAGACATTTATGGAAAATCAATATCAGCTTCAATGGTTCCCGGGACATATGTCAAAGACAAGACGCATGATCAAAGACAATTTGAAGCTTGTGGATGTGGTAATAGAACTGGTTGATGCCCGTCTTCCTCTATCATCGCGTAATCCCGAGACAGATAAGATCGTCGCGTCAAAGCCGCGCGTTATAGTTTTGAACAAAGCCGACATAGCTGACAGAGCTGCGACGGACAAGTGGCTGAATTATTTTAACAATAACGGAAACGCGGCTATAGCCGCAGACAGCCGCTCGGGCAAAGGTCTCAGGAAAAATCTTGACGCCGCAATCGAGAACGTACTTAGCGAGAAATTCATGCGCGACGAGCAGAGAGGAATCAAACGTCATGCGGTGAAGATGATGGTTATAGGTATCCCGAACGTGGGCAAATCCTCTTTTATTAACCGCTTATCCGGTAGGGCAGCCGCCAAAACGGGAGACCGTCCGGGAATAACTCAGACCAAGCAGTGGATAAAAATAGCCGGAAAATACGAGCTGCTGGACACGCCGGGTATTTTATGGCCCAAGTTTGAAAGCGACGATGTGGCGAAAAAAATTGCCTTTACCGGCGGCATAAAAGACGAGATACTCGACATCGAGGATCTCGCGTACGAGCTTTTGGGTTATCTTAAAGAAAATTATTTACCTGCTCTTAAAAGAGTGTACAAGCTTGACGATGATTCCGGTTCGGTAAGCAAATATGAACTGCTGGAGCTAATCGGGCGAAAGCGCGGCTGCGTTATATCGGGCGGCGAGATCGACACATTCAGAGCAGCGAATATAGTTTTGAGCGACTTTCGCTCGGCGGCGCTCGGAAATATAACTCTCGAGCTCCCGCCGCGGATATACGAAAACAAGGAGTAGATCATGGACACAATGCTTGAATACGAAACCGAACTGTATTATTCCGGTAAAAAACTCATATGCGGGATCGACGAGGCCGGCCGCGGTCCTCTTGCGGGACCAGTCTGCGCCGCGGCCGTTATTCTGCCAAAAGGTCTTATTATCAAGGGCATCAATGATTCGAAAAAACTGTCTGAGAAAAAAAGAGCTCTTCTGTATGAAGAAATAACAGAAAAGGCGCTCGCTTGGTCGGCGGAGTTTGTCTTTCAGGATGTGATAGATAAGATCAATATAAGGCAGGCGACCCACCTCGCAATGCAGAACGCGGTGAACTCGCTCGGACTTGCGCCCGATATACTGATAGTTGACGGAAACGACAGGATCGAATTTGACCAAATCGAAAGTCTTTACATAGTCAAAGGCGACGCCAAGTCTCAGACTATCGCGGCAGCGTCGATTATCGCCAAAGTGACAAGAGACAGATATATGACCGCGCTTTCAGAAAAATATCCGCAATACGGATTTGAAAAACACAAGGGCTACGGCACAAAAGCGCACTGCGAGGCAATACGCGAGTTCGGCGTTTCGGATGTTCACAGAAAAACCTTTATGACGCCCAAAGTTTTAGGTATCGAAAAATGAGCAGATATAAAAAAAACATCGGCGATTTCGGCGAAAGTATCGCCGAGGGTATGCTGACATCAAAAGGATATCATATTCTGGAGCGAAAATACTGCACGAGACTCGGAGAAATTGATATAATAGCATTGACACCGAAAAAAGACGTTGTCGCGTTTATTGAGGTCAAAACCAGAAAAGACTCAAGCCACGGCACGGCGGCCGAAAGCGTGAATAAAACAAAATTGTCGCGTATTGTCAGGGCCGCGCAGCAATACCTTTTGGACAATCCTTTGGACACCGACATACGATTTGACGTGATCGAGGTGTACACCGCAGGCGATATCCGCGTAAATCATATAGAAAACGCGTTTCCCGATGTGAGCGAGTTTATTCATTTTTAAGGATCATGTAAAATCTCGGCTCATATTATAAAATTTTGTAGAATATAACCTTGCATTTTGCGGGGTATTGTATTAAAATATAAACTAAGTAATTTTTATGGAGGTTGAATATGTCATTATTTATTTCAGAAAAAGCCAAAAGCATCTCCCCTTCCCCCACTCTCGCGATTGACGCAAGATATAAGGAAATGATAAAAGAGGGTATTCCCGTTGTAGGCTTCGGCGCGGGAGAGCCTGATTTCAACACGCCCGAAAACGTTAAGCGCGCGGGTATCAGCGCCATAAACGCCAATTTCACAAGATATACTCCCGCCTCCGGCACCCTTGATTTAAAGCATGCGGTTTGCCGCAAGATAAAGCGCGACACCGGGCTTGAGTACGGCGTTGAAAATATCGTGATAAGCAACGGCGGAAAGCACTCGCTTTCAAACGTGTTTATATGTATTTGCAATCCCGGCGACGAGGTCATACTTCCGGCGCCTTATTGGGTAAGCTATCCCGAAATGATAAAAATCGCCGACGCGACCACGGTCGTTATAAACACTACCGAGGAAAACGATTTTAAATTTACTCCCGATCAGCTCCGCGCTGCGATCACTCCGAGGACGCGCGCGCTGGTGCTCAACACTCCAAGCAATCCCACCGGCATGATATACACAAAAGCGGAGCTTGAGGAAATTGCTAAGATCTGCGTCGAGAATAATATATACGTTGTTTTTGACGAGATATACGAAAAGCTTATTTACGAGGGCAAGCATGTAAATATCGCCACATTGGGTGAGGATATCAAAAAGCTTACGATTATTGTGAACGGTATGGCAAAGGCCTATTGCATGACGGGCTGGAGGATCGGCTATATGGCAGCCGAGCCCGAGATCGCCAAGGCTGTCTCGAACATCCAAAGCCACATGACCTCAAACCCCTGCTCGATTGCGCAGGCAGCCTCTGTTGAAGCCTTGGACGGCGACCAGAGCGTAATTGATGATATGAAGCACGAATACATAACACGCCGCGACTATATGGTTAAGCGGATCAAATCGATCGACGGCGTAAGCTGCCTTAATCCCCACGGCGCGTTTTATATATTTATGAACGTGAGAGAATCGCTCGGCAAGGAACACTATGGAAAAATGATAAACACCGCCAATGAGTTCTGCGCCGATGTTCTCGACAAAGCACTGGTCGCGATGGTACCCAGCGAGGGCTTCGGAATTGACGGATATGTTCGTCTGTCATACGCTACCTCGATGGAAAACATAAAGACAGGCCTTGACAGACTCGAAAAATATTTGATGGGAGAATGTTAGATACTGAAACTCGGAAAGGAAAATAAAGAAAATTATGAGCAAAAATATTTATGAAAGTCCCCTGAGCTCTCGCTACGCAAGCTCGGAAATGAAATACCTGTTCTCGCCCGACAAAAAGTTCAAGACCTGGCGCAAGCTGTGGGTCGCTTTGGCGGAATCCGAAATGGAACTGGGCCTTAACGTCACACCCGAGCAGGTCGCGGAGCTTAAAGCCAACATGGATAATATCAACTACGCCGAGGCGGAGGCAAGAGAAAAGGAAGTTCGTCACGACGTTATGTCGCACGTATATGCCTACGGCCTCCAGTGCCCGAAGGCAAAGGGTATAATCCACTTGGGCGCAACCTCATGCTATGTGGGCGACAACACCGACTTAATCATCATGAACGAGGCGCTTGAGCTTATCCGCGGCAAGGTCGTTAAAGTTATCTCTCTGCTGCGCGATTTCGCTTTGAAGTATAAAGATATGCCCACTCTTGGCTTCACTCATTTTCAGGCGGCGCAGCTGACAACGGTCGGCAAACGCGCGACCCTCTGGATATGGGAGCTTTTGATGGACCTTGAAAATATCGACTTTCAGCTTTCCAGAAAAGCCCTGCTGGGCTGCAAAGGTACGACCGGAACTCAGGCAAGTTTTATGGAGCTGTTCGACGGAGATATTGAAAAAGTTAAGCAGCTCGATAAAAAAATATGCGAAAAAATGGGATATGACAAATTCTATCCCGTGTCGGGCCAAACGTATTCAAGAAAAGTTGACTATCACATGCTGTCGGTCCTGAGCGATATCGCCCAGAGCGCATATAAATTCGCCAACGATATACGACTGCTCCAGCATCTTAAAGAGATCGAGGAACCGTTTGAAAAGTCTCAGATAGGCTCATCGGCGATGGCGTATAAGCGCAATCCGATGCGCAGTGAGCGCATATGCTCGCTTGCGCGTTACGTGCTGGTCGACGCGGTAAATCCCGCGATCACTTCCTCCACTCAGTGGTTCGAGCGCACGCTTGACGATTCGGCTAACAAGCGTCTCAGCGTTGCCGAAGGTTTTTTGGCGGTTGACGCAATACTTAACATTTACATGAACGTGGCTTCGGGATTGGTGGTTTACCCCAAGGTCATCCGCAACAGAATAATGTCCGAGCTGCCCTTTATGGCGACCGAGAATATTTTGATGGACGCAGTAAAGGCGGGCGGAGACCGCCAGGAGCTTCACGAGCTTATTCGCGAACACTCCATGGAAGCCGGAAAAGTGGTTAAAGAGCAGGGCGGAGAAAACGATTTGATTGAAAGAATAATTGCTGATCCCGCCTTTAATCTGAGCCGCGAGGATATCGAGGGAATACTGAAACCCGAAAACTATATCGGCAGATGCGAAAGCCAGGTGACCGAGTTTATCGCGGAATATGTAGACCCCGCGCTCTCGGGAAGCGACGCGGCAGACGAGGTCGAGCTGACTGTTTAAATTTTAAAAGATTGGAGCAATTTTTATGAAAATCGGATTTATAGGCGGCGGAAACATGGCGTCCGCGCTGATAAACGGATTTATCTCATCCGGCAAAACTGCCGCCGAAAATATAATCGTGTTCGACACCGACGCCGAAAAACTTAGCAATATGGCAGAGACTTTGGGAATTTCTCCCGCCTCCTCCGCCTCCGATGTTGAATCCTCGGCGGATATTGTTGTTCTTGCGGTCAAACCCAACGTTATGCCGATAATACTTGACGAGCTCAGCGGCGTTGACGGAAAGATATATATCTCGATCGCCGCGGGAATCAGCCTGGAAAAGCTGGAATCCGGCATCGGAGCAGATAAAAAAATAATACGCACCATGCCGAACACTCCGGCGCTTGTGGGCTGCGGCATGACGGTAATTACGCCGAATAAAAATATTTCGCAGAACGAGCTTAAGCAAATCGAGGACCTGCTCAAAGGAATAGGCGAAACGGTTATCCTTGAGGAAAAATATATGAATCCCGCAATCGCGCTTCACAGCAGCAGCCCGGCGTATATCTATATGCTGATAGACGCTATGGCTGACGCGGGCGTTAAATACGGAATACCGAAGGCGCTTGCGCTGAAGCTTGCGGCCAAGGCGGTCGAGGGCAGCGCGAAGATGGTTCTCGAAACGGGCATCCATCCCGAGCAGCTCAAGGACAACGTGTGCAGTCCGGGCGGTACAACGATCGCCGCGGTCTGCGAGCTCGAGCGCTCGGGCTTCAGAACATCCGTTCAGGGCGCCATCGACGCGTGCGTTGATAAAGCGAATAATATATGATCGGTTCATATTAACCTTAATTTGGGCGGTGTTAAGCCGCCCGTTTTAATTCGGAGGAATTTTTATGAAAGTCTGCGGCATAATCTGCGAGTACAATCCGTTTCACAACGGACACAAATACCAAATCGATATTTTAAAGCAAAATTACGGCTTTGACGCTGTCGTATGCCTTATGAGCGGAAATTATACCCAGCGCGGCGATATAGCAATTTTTGATAAAAATATCAGAACAAGAGCCGCGCTGAAATGCGGAGCCGATCTTGTGCTTGAGCTGCCTGCGATTCACGCGATGCAAACTGCCGAGGTTTTCGCGCGGAACGCGGTATATATATTATCCGAGTCTGGAATAATCGACTATCTCGCGTTCGGCGCCGAGTGCGCCGACACATCCATACTCAAAAAAATCGCGGAACTTTTAGCGTTTGAGCCCGCACGATTTAAGGACGCACTAAAATCCGAGCTGGATTTCGGAAAACCGTTTTTCACAGCGCGTGCCGTGGCTGTTGAGCGTATGCTCGGCAAGTCCGCCGCCGAGATTATAGCAGGACCAAATAATATTTTGGCTGTTGAGTACATAAAATCGCTGCTCAGATTCGAAAGCGGGATTGAGCCCGTCGCGGTCAAGCGCGTTTACTCCGAGCATAATGACAATAACATAAGCGGTGAAATATCATCGGCTACCGCCGTGCGCGAGGCGCTCTATAGCGGCGATGATCGGGCATATGACGCTCTGCCGCAAAATTTAATCAGACTTTATAAAAACGCGGACATCCACAATATAGAAAATCTGAACGCCGCCATTATATCCAAAATCATGCTTTCGGACCCGAAAAACTTAAAAGATATTTCCGATATCGGCGAAGGTCTCGAAAACAAGCTAATATCCGCCGCGTGCGCTTCTCACAGCTTTTTTGAGCTTTGCGAAAATATCAAATCCAAACGCTACGCCCACAGCAGGATCAGGCGTATCGTGCTGTCCGCCTTTTTGGACATAACAAAAAAAGACGCCGCGACGCCTCCGCAGTATATAAAAATACTCGACTTTAACGACACGGGACGCGAACTGCTTCACCGCGCAAAAAAAGCTTCCGCGCTGCCTCTCGCGAAAAACAGAAACAGCATAAAAAACCTGCCCTCCGCCCTTAAAATCTGGGACAGAGAGCTGATATTTGACGATATTTATAATTTATCTTGATTTAATATATTGATATAACACCGTTAGTTTTTTCAATCGTGTACGCAAGATGATCGGTCGTTTTTTCGCCGACAGCCTCCATGTAGAGGAAATGCGTTCCGTCGGAAAGCTGCGTCGTATCAATTACTGCTTTGTACGGGATCTCGGTTTTTGTGTCAATAAGTGAGCCGTCTATATAATAATTCACGCGCTCGGTATACTGTTCGGGCTGATATACATAACCGTAGATCGGTATGCTTACGCCGCTGAACTTCCTGCCGCGAACGGGCTTAAACACAAATCTCGGAGACGCGTCCTTGCTCATCAGATACTGTCCGTTTGAAAACGCCTCATCCATTATCTTGACATAATTCGGTTTAAAGCTCAGATCAAAACCGATAACCTCGGATGCCATGTCATGATTGAAATAAACGACGCTCTTGAGCTGCGGATATCTCATCGCGGCGTACCAATACATATTGCGCATTCTCGTCTCTCCCCAGCGGTCGATATTCTCATCGGTATAGGAAAGTCTGCTCACAACTCCGCCCTCGCTTATCGCGAGCGGCTTTTTTATATTGTATTCCGCCATAAAATCCGTGATATACTTGAGCGAGTTTGTTGTGAACCCGAAATCACCGAGGGTAAAATAGATCTGTGATTCGCGTGATGTGACGACCTCTGAACCGTCCACTATATCAAGGCTGCTGAAAAAATCTTTTTTTGAAAAAGAGGAAACGCCGACCCAATCAACATATTCATCGCCCGGATAGTAATACCAAAACGGCCTGTCGAGGGAGCCGCTGTCGTTCGGCGACCACATAACAGCGAAATTCGGGTATGTGTGGACCATATCGGCAATTTTCCTGAACGCCTTGACATACGCCGACGGCGAGTCGCCCAAATACCCGATATTCATCTCACCGCCAAATCTGATAATTGTCGGCTTGCCGAGCTTGTTCAGGTTGTCGAGAGTCTCTTTGATATATACGTCATTTTCGGGATCAAGCGCGAGATTTATGTCCTTTATGTTCCACGGCACCTGGCTGACCGCGTCTTTTTCGGGTATAATATAGCTGCTCGGCTTGTTCAAAGTTTTTTGGAAATCGTCAAACTCGATATACGACGAGTATATTCCGAAGTCGTGGTCAAATACCGGCGGCTTTCCGATTTCCGGATCGCCGTTTCCGTCACTGACGATTCCGGCGTATATTCCCGCTCTCGGTTCAAGCCTCGCTCCGAAATACTCCGCCTCATCGGGAGGAGCCTCGGTATATATCTCAAGTTCGGTTTTATCGACCCTTGATTCCATATCTTGAAGCAGCGCCGCCCAATCCCAAACCTTGGGGCGGAATACGTTTATATTAAAGCAATTGTTTTCAGCGTCATATCCGCCGTTCATATTGTAGTCCGACCAGCCCCACCAAAGGTTGTAATCATCGGTTAGAGCGACCAGATCGTCAACGCTGACGCAAGCGTAATTATCCAAAGCGTAAGCGTTTATTTTTACATCGTTAATGCGCGTGTCCAAAGAGCATATCTGAGCGGCATGATTCGAAACATTGATCGGGCGCGGCTCGGGTTCGCCGACTATATCCGATGTTGTTCTGAGATTTATTATATTATTCCCCGGGTCATAATTCATCTCAAAGCCGTAACGGGTGAGATCGTCAAGCGAGATCAAGATTTTGCCATTGCAATAATAAGCCTGAATTCTGTATCCGTCAAGATAAACCGGAAAATCTGTCGGGCTGTATGCACACGAGAATGGATCGCCTAACTTTTCGCCTCGGCATATATCTCCGCATATAAGAACAGCTGTTATGGAAAGCGCGACCATCAGCGCCAAAAACAGCAAAAAATTAAAACGGGAACATTTTGTTTTCATATAATCACCGCCTGTAATCCGTATATTATGTTAGACGATAAAATTCAAAAAAAGTTCCCGTTTTATGAAAATTTTTAAATTATTTGCGTTTAAACAGCGTTCCGATGCTTTCGCCCTTAATTATCTTATAGATATTCTCGGGCGAGTTTCCGTTGGTAAGCACCATGTCAATACCGTGCCTTGTGGCGTAATCCGCGGCTTTGAGCTTGGTTTTCATTCCGCCTGTTCCGCGCGAGCTGCCCTCGGCTCCGGCAAACGACTTGATCTCATCGCTGATTTTTTTGACGATCGGAATAATTCGGGCAGCTTTGTTTTGTCGCGGGTCTGCGTCGTAAAATCCGTCGATATCAGAAAGGACTATTAAAAGGTCGGCGCGAACCAACTCCGCCACATATGCCGACAAAGTGTCGTTGTCTCCGAACTCGATCTCATATGTCGAAATAACGTCGTTCTCGTTTACTATCGGAACGACTCCGTATTTAATCATCGAGTCGAACGCTCGGCGCGCGCTGTTGTATCTGGTTTCTTCGTCCAGAATAAACTTCGTCAGCAGCACCTGACCGGTGTTATAGCCGTATTCCTTAAAAAACTTATCGTATATTGCAAGCAGCCCGACCTGACCGATTGCCGCGAGCGCCTGCTTTTCTTTGGTGGACGCGGGCCTCTCCTCAAGGCCGACAACGCCCATCCCCGCGCCTATAGCTCCGCTCGATACCAAAACGACCTCGTGCCCCGCGTTCTTGACGTTGGCGATGACGCGAACCAGCTTCTCTATTCTTTCAAGATCAAGCTTGCCGTTTTTGTGCGTCAAGCTCGAAGTTCCGACTTTTATAACAAACCGTTTTTTCTTCATTATGTATAAAATCCTCCGTTTAATAACATTTGATTGAACCAAAACATTATAGCAGGATTTTAATAAATTGTCAATAATCGTAATTATTCCAATATAATCACTATCTCTGCGCAGTTATTCCAAAATGTTTGCTATAACTTAAACTATACAGCAGAATCTCTTCCAAAATCCAATGTGTCTATGCCCTTTTGGTCTATCAAATTTTCAAATTCAATAATACCGTTTTTAATAATATACTCGACCTCATTATCCGTTACGGGAAGCAGATAAAGCCAGGCAACAACGCAGTCACCGCAATCCAATGATTTATAATCATCCCAATATGGAGGAGTCAACAAAACCGCATGTTTTGTCGTAGCGTCTTCAATATAATTTTTGTAAACATTTTCAATTATAAATCCAGGATAGGCTGATTTTTCATCCATTATGTAAAATGCCGCTTCCGCTACAATATTTTCAAGATTCTCAAAATCGCTGTCAGCTATTGATATGAGTTCCACCCTCAATGGCTTATCATCAATATTCAGGCTTATCTCTGTGTCACACAATCCTATTGTAGACACAACAATACTGTCCGAGTAACGGCTGTTTACAGATGTCATTATGTCAATTGATTTTGATTTGTCCCCGTTATGATACTCAAAAACCTTAGGCTTGCCGCCTATAAAATTCAACGCATACTTCGCAATACTTTTCTTATTCATGTTAAAACACCTCTTTTAATCTCCAAAATATGAATTTGTTTTGTCTTCACCTTTATGGCTTCTGTTCGAACTTGGCAATTCGGGTCTATATTTATTGGGATCATTATACTCGTTTAAAAACTCAGATCTGCTTATTCCTCTGCGCGCGGCGCTCTCCTGATGTTTTTTAAACTCATGTCCCGGCTTATGTCCCATATCCCACGGTTTATTTTTTGACATATATCTTCCGCTAACAGGGTCTCTGACTCTGCCGTGCTCATCTTTTGCGTTATCCCAAGCCGTATCGCGAACACCTTTTCTGAAATTCGTCGGACGTTTATATGTTTCGGGGATTCTATTGTTTAAAGACTTTTCAGCTTCCCTGTGAGTTGTTTTCGTTTCGGGAAGTGTCTTGTTTATTTTTTCTATTCTATTATTATGAGTTCTTTTAACCTCATTCACTTCATGTAGTTTTTCCAAGTTTATTTCACAACTCCTTTTGTATCCTCAATCGGTGCTTCACGGCACAAATCAGATATATAAATGAATATCTTATCGTATTCGCTGTCACGCAGCGGATAAAGCAAAAGGCCGATAAGCTTATTTTTTTGAAGCTCTGTGTAGCCGCTTACATCATATGCCAGATTAGATAAAACCGATTTTCGCCATGAATCTATATCTTCGCATGAATCCTCCGCTATGTCTATTGCGTGACGCGCGGCAAAAAACACGCTGAGAAGATTTAGAAGGTATCTTCTCCTGTTCTTTCGGTGATTTTTTAAATATGCGGAAAAATTATATTTTACAACTCCCGGTATATTTGAGTTCATTACGCTCTCTCTGATTTTTCTTAATTCCGCAAGATCACCGTCAAATATTTCGTTCGTCATTATCAGGTCAAGCAGCTCGGCTTCAACATCTTTGTCGTCTTTATAAAGTTCTTCTTCGCCGCTCTTTACAAATGGTTTGTTTTCCTCGCATTTATCTACTTGACATAAAACAGCCTCAATCCAATCATTCTGGTATACGGCCGCAACGCCTTTCGGAAGTTTGGACAGTTCAACGATCTGCTGCTCATTAAGGCCTATTGCTTTACCGACAAGGGCTCTGTCTCCATAATCGGGTAATCTAAGAATAATTTTTGTGTTTGTGTTTCGTATAACAGACATATCCATAAGGCCGGGCGACTGATCCGCTATGATAAATCCCTCACCATATGTACGCATTTCGGCTATCGCATTGGCAATCATTTCAACAGATTTTCCAAGAATATTGGAGCCTTCGTTGGACTGTTCCGTAGAAGTTCTTTTAAGCAAATTATGAGCTTCCTCCAATACCGTTATGTGCTTTAATTCACTATTGCTTTCAGTTCCACACGACATATGATATTCCTGAAGCTTCATAACCATAAGACCCATAATAAAAGACTTTGTCTCCTGCGAGCCAATACGACTTAAATCAATTATAACGTTTTTGTTAAACAATTCCACATCTGAAACAGTGTTGTTTGTAAAAATCATCTTATAAAATCCGTTTGTCAGAGATTCAACTCTTGTTGCCAATGAGCCGATATAATCACTTTTGCTGTCAGCGGAATATGAAGATTCGTTTACAACATTGTATATCTCATTCAAAACATCTTTAAAAGTCGGATATAATGTGTTGTCTATTTTGTTTTCGGAAGTCATCAAGTCCCATCCGCAGACTTCATAGGCCCGCTCAACCGCTTTTTTCAAAACGGCCGGCATTGCGGCGTACATAGGCCAACAGACGCTAAAAATCTCAATTAGCCTGTCAAGATGCTCCAAAATATGTATACCCTTCGCAAAGGAAAACGGATTAATTCGCAAAAGTCGTGAAATATTGGGATTCGTCCCGTAGACGTAAACATCCTCTCTTCCTCCGAAAACATCCTTATATTCGCCTTTGGCGGGCTCAACAACAAGAAACTTTACACCGTTGCGTTCTACTGCTTCATTCAGGATTTTATATACTGTATTGGACTTGCCCGATCCGGTAGAGCCGGTAACAAACGTATGAGAGGCAAGACTGTCCAAATCAAGTTTCACCCTATCGCCCGATGCTTTACCCATGTGATAAATTCTTCCCATATTTGCGGAACGCTTATGAGCGGCGTCGGAAAGTCTGTATATGTTTCTGCCAAACGGAGCGGTTTCAACTACCGAGATCCCGTTTACTGATTTTTTTGGAAGCGCTGTCTGTACCGCAAGCTCCTGTCCGGTGACAACCGAACATGCGCTTAGATATAAGTCAGTATTGTTCGGCTTCAGAAAAATCGGATGAGTAAATCTTGAGAGATATTTTTTAAGCTCTTTAACCTCAGCCGGCTTACCTCTCTCATCCCAAGTATTTACATATGAAGCCTGCATGGACGATGACTCGCCATGAATCAAAGCCTTATAATTTGCCGAAACAATGCCGTTTGTTTGGGTATCATCAGAAATTACATATGTCGAGGAATTAAAAGCACCATAAACGCGGCAAGACTTGATACGCGCCAAATGCTCGTCAATTTTGCCGAGCAGATCCTGCACGGTTTTATTTATCGAAGTAATCGTAAGTGAACGACCGCTCTGATCCGAATTCATATTTGTGTCTGTTGCGGATTTTGAACTTCCCACGCTTGTTCCTTTTGTATCCGCTGTTCCATGCTGTTCGCTTGTTCCGCCGGATTTACTCTCGGAAGTGGTGTGGCTTTTTGAAAAACCCATTAATCCGGCCATTGATATCATACCTCCAACTATATTTGTTATCGGATTCGGAATCATTCCTATGGCGGCTCCCAAAACTTTTAAAACGTCAGCGGATGTGGATTTTGTGTCACTTTTCGACGTACTCCAACCGCTGTTGACACTTGTACTGTTACTGTAGCTCACACTCTGATTGATGCTTTTGGTTATTGATGTTGTGTCACTATGCGAAGTTCCTATTGTCTTTGATTCGTTATAGGAATAAGCGCTTTTCGCATACGGTGAAAGCTGTGTGTAAAGCATCTCATAGCCGAGTTCCATTCTGTCAAGTTCAGCGGGCTGAATCGGATCAGCGATCATAATCGCTGTATATTTTTTCCCCGAAAGAGCGTCAATCATATTTTCAACACCCTGGGTATATGCTTTAATTTCGTCCCTGTTCTTTTTTCGGAGCGACGGTATCGCGGAGACGGAGGAAACTACTTTTCCCGATGTATCTCCCGTTATGCTGTTTTTTATTATTTTTTCAATATTTTCCGCGTCAATATTGTTTAAATACGAGCCCGGAAAATTGCCGTTAAATGCACCCTCAAGCGTTTCACCGGCCACACTTCCGTCCTCTTCGCTTCTGTTTACAGCCCCGATGTAAAAGTCCGTTTTTTCGCCGTTGCTGTCTATGATGGTAATAACAGTCATACCGTTGGTAAATGCAACATTAAGCGCCGTGCCGAGTTTATCTATCACGCTTTCATCTTTCTGATAAACAAATTTATCAAGCTTATACAGCCGCATACTCTTGATAATGTCTTTCTGCAATATTTCATCATCAATTTGCAGTACATCATAATCCGAAAGTTCAGCAAGATAGTTTTTCGTTATTACCATATTCATTTTTTCGGTTGCGGATTCAAGAGCCGCGCTGTCTCTTATATCAAGAGAATTATTGTTGGTCAAAACCACCCCTCCTTCAGTTTTCGTATCACTGATTTATTTAAAAATGCTTTTTAATAACCAAATAACAGCCCCGATTGCCGCAGCCGCACCCGCCGCTAACGGAATAAAAGACGATGGCTGAACGTTCTTTTTATATTCGGGACGAGTATAATTATTTTGATTTGAATTAGTTCTGTTCGTGTTTTCACCAGCTGCCTTTTTTGCGTTTGCGGTGTCACTCGCGTTTCCTCCGGATGACGTTTTCACCTTCGCGGCATCACTCGCGTTTCCTACGGATGCCGTTTTCACCTTCGCGGCGTCACTCGCGTTTCCTACGGATGCCGTTTTCACCTTCGCAGTGTCTTTCACATTTCCTCCGGACGCACTGTTCGCTCTGTAGTTTGCGGTGTTTGTCACGGACATTGGTTTTGAGATATGCTCTGTTTGAGTTTTTTGATTCGCTGTATTACCATAGACCGCTTCACCTATACGAACCGCGTCATTAAAGCGTTCTTTGCAAAAGTTTATTTTAAGGTTGGTGACCGCATTTATAAAATCATTTGCCGTAAATTGAGTTTTTGACTGAGCAATAAGCTCGGGAGAACCGCTGTATTTCTCAAACATATTGGGATAATTCGCGCTAAGCTTCTCTATAACCATCCCGTACTTGCTTATGTCTTCCTTGCTGAAGCTTTTACTCATTAATATATTTGCGGTTCTGGTCCTCGCCGCAGTTATGTTATTGTTTTTCATATCACCGGATATGCGATCTATAATTTCCTGTGCTGTCATTTTTATCACTCCTTAAAATTCCATAATATGATTTATTTTATCCGCAAGCTCTTCTATTTGAGCAAGCTTTTTCTCGTTATTTTTTATTTCCGACTTAAGCTCCTCAACGTTTTTGAGCTTGTCCTCCTGATCCTGTATGATTTGTTTTATCTTCTCACTGAGTTTGTTAAGGTTGCGCTTAAATATATTCTTGTATTTTTGAACTTCATCTTTAGCATTTTCAAATGTTGTGTCGATTTCGTTCATCAGCATATTTTCCACATCAGTTATCTCACCGATAATAATGTTATCGGTATCTACAATTTCTCTTTGTCCGATTACGCGCGAGGTTGTAATATATTTAGGTTTCCATATTTTAAATTTGCCCAAAATTCCTGATCTTTCAGGATTTCTGATTTCATATTCTTCCTCAATATCCTCATAACGGATATTCTTATAAATAAGAGTATCCATATCGGGTATTATATATCTGTCAAGTTCTCTGATATTTGAAAAATCAAACCCCTCTATTTCTATATCGTTGAACATTTTCATAACAATTTCGTTATATTCACGGCTCATTATATTGCCATTTTCTTTTAATCCATTCTCAATTAAAAATTTTAGTCTTGATTCATACTTATCAAAAAGTCTTTCTATGGATTTTCGGAATCCCTTAAGCAAATACTCGGCTTTTGAATGGTCGACATCACCCTTACCTGTAAATTCATCGGTGATTTTTGATATTTCAGCAGTAACTTCGCCTCTCACAAAATTGGGATCAAAATCATCAATATTGAAAGCGTCGATTCTTTTATTAAAGTCATCTTTGCTTTTTTCTGCGGACTTTTGTTTTTCCTTTGCGTCTTTTATCTGCTGTTCCAACAGATCTCTTTTTTCTTTGCTGTTTACTATGATTTCGTTGAATCGGCGCTGCATATCCAATTCGCGAATCAAGCTGCTGAGTTCGCTTGCGGCATCGTTTACCTTTATCGGGTAAGCATATTTTTCAAGATACTCGTTTATAGTTTCCTCGATGGCGGGTATTCCCGTATGTATAATTGCCCTTTCATACTCATCCGCCGTTTCAAGCCTTGACTCAAGTTTCTTTCTGACAGACGGAGACAAATCGGCCAGTTTTTCAAAATGGGATTTTACATATTCCTTATCCCCAAAATCATACAAATACTTACTGTAGTCCGAAAATTCCTTACGCGAAAGCTGAATTCCTTCTTTTTGCTTTCTTAAAAGCAACGCCGCGTAAGCGCTTACCGGAAATATATTCGGTTGCTCTATTCCGAACCCGCTCAGATAATCCCTTGTTTTTTTGATTGTATCCTCGGAAGACTCTTTTTCCAAATCAAGGGCATCAAATTTATTTATTATGAACATAAATCTGTCTCTTGTTTGCTTGCCGCCGTTTTTCATTGCCGTGGAAACAATATTAAGGAGCTTATAATCGTCATCCACTCTGAGCTGTGTGGTGTTCATTACATAAAGAATCACTGAATTCTTTCTGTCTTTTATCATATCCTCCGTGAGTGCCTTATGCTTTTCGTCGCGTGAATTATTCGGACCCGGAGTATCCATAAGCAACAATCTTATTTTATCGGACTTAACTTCCGGAATCGGGCCGTCCAGATCCAAAAAAATTATTTTATTCGGATCATCATTATCCATCGCTGCTCCCTGAGTGTTATACGCCTCAAGGTCTTCTTTGGTAACGTTTTGTTTCTCATCAATTATTTCTTCATCTTTGTTTCTGCAAACACAATTAAATTCCTCGGCATAATCATTATCAAGAATTCTTGCGACTGTAGCCGTGCACGCCTCGTTTTTACTGGGAAGCAGTTCTTTGCCGATCAGAGAATTAATAAGAGTTGATTTACCGCTGCTCATTGTAGCCACAACGCTTATTTTAAGCTGCGAATTGAGCGCCTCGCGATAAGCGGCTTCAATCTTTCGGTTGTTTTTAAGCTCCTCTATTTCTGTGTTTTTAATATCATCTATTATTTCTCCTAACCCGGACATCAAATCGTCAAAATCCTTTTTAGCGGGAATAAATTCAAGTTCCGTTTTATCGGCATACACGCTTTCTTCAAGACAAAGCTTTAAATCCGCGAAATCAATGTCTCTGCCTTTAAAAATCACCTTTATTCTGCCGCTATTACATTTTTTTGATATTTCGGCAAACAGCCCATTCCATCCCTCGCGTTTTTCAAGATATTGCTGAAGTCTGAAATTTCGTTTGTATGTTTCAAAAACGCCGCCGACTTGATCGCCGTCTAACATGAATTTTGTTTCGTTTTTATACGGATTATACTCAATATAAAATTTTCGTTCCGTTCCAACGTTCGTTTGCTCATTTTGTGAATTTTTTTTGTTTTTAGGATTTACGGTTACTCCCATGTTATATCCTGCCTTTCTTAATTATTTTTATTGCTGATTTAGGTCTGATTTCTATTCCGCATCGCTCAGCATAATCACAATGCGTGCATTGTGCGCGCTTAAACCTCGCAACAGATTCTCCGTTTTTGACTCCGCTGCTTATTGGACGATTTCCGGCGGGACATTTAAATATCAAGCCGTTTCTAATTTCGAATTCCAATGTACTGCCGTCTATCTTATAGGAAAATTTGCGCGGATTTATTAACGGATTGAATACATTTCCGGTTTCAGCGATTACATCTTCAATTGCATGCTCAACTGAGGGTATACCGGTATTGTCTATTGCCATATATAAATCCGCATAACTGTATTCAACGCCTCTGACACATATGACGTTTTCCTTATCAATGTACTCATCAGAAATTATATAACGGTTCAGGTTATATCCTACGGGTTTGAATGTATCATAAAATTTTTCAAAATCAGCACTTTCATGTCTGGTCAGAGAATTACCATTCATAACCATTCTAAACAACTTACAAGCTAAAGATGATACCGGATAAATCTGCGGATTAACAATTCCGGCATCGACCAGATATTTATGAATGTGATTAATGGTTTCAGACAGATTTTCCTTTTGCTCGTCAATTTCATCTGTCTTATTTACAATAAAAATTATTCTTTTTCTTCCTTTGCTATCACGAATTTCCTCGGATATTTTCATAAGCAGATCTCGGTCATCATCCACTCCAATTTGAGTGGCGTTGATAAGATATATTATAAGTCCGGAATCAATCTGCCTCAATAAGTCCATGGTTTTTTTCTTATGTGATGAATCCTGCGAATTGTTCACTCCCGGAGTATCCACTATAACCATTGCTCTGTCGGTATTTTTTATACCCCCAATTTCTGTTTCAAACAAAACTTTGTCAATATTTTTGCTTTGATTGATCTTCTCCATAAGGTCTCTGTCAATGCCGTTATACTCCTCGATTTTATTATTATTATATTTCAAAAAAACTTTCTCATTTTTGTTTATGTCATTATCAAGTATAGATATGACCTGAGCGCTGCAAGCCTCATTTCTGCTGAGCAACACCTCCCTTCCGATGAGAGCATTAATAAATGTGGATTTTCCGCTGCTCATAGTGGCAACAACGACTGCCTTAAAAATTTTATTGTCTTTAATGCCGAATTCTTCAAACATTACTATACCCCCATACGTTTATCATATCGCAACAGTGCAGACATAATATATCCATTAAAAATACCTATCTTGATAATTATATCATACCTATTTTTATAAATAAATAGTTTTAAGATAAAAAGACATTTTATTAGTAATATATAACATTTTTCAATTAAATACGCCAAATTATTTGCGAACTTCGTTTATCATTGAACCATAGTCAAAGCCGTTATTGAATAAAGAGGCATTATTTTATACCTTTTTTACACATCTTTTTCAGCAGTGTCAAAACATAAAATAATTTTAAATCGAAGCGACGCTCCCCGCATTGCTGCAATTTGCCGCAAGCAAAACGGGGAGCGTTATATTTTGTCCTTTCAACGTGTCAGTCGTTTTGTTACAAATGACTAACTCAGTCGACATTTGTCTCATACGTCAATAAAAGCAAATTCCCCCACATCGAACAATCCGCCGTCCGTCACTCGAATTTCCGGTATCACCGGCAGCGGCAGGAACGAGAGCGATAAAAACGGGTCTATTCCGTCCGTAACACCCACGGCTTTCGCGGCTTGGTCAAGACGCTTGTGAATTTTTTCGACTTCATCCGCCGGCTTTAACGACATCAATCCGGCTATTTCAAGCGGAAGGAACTCTTTAACCTCTCCGCCACTGGTAACCGCGATGCCGCCCGTTTTGCCGAGCGCGTTTACGGCGGCCGCCATGTCGCGGTCGTTGTCGCCTATCACCGCTATATTATGCGAGTCGTGACCCACGGACGTGGCAATCGCACCGTTTTTGATCCCGTAGTTCGTTACAAAGCCAAAGCCCTTTGTTCCCATGTTATGATGGCGCTCTATCACGCAGACCTTTGATAAATTATCCGCCATAGAAACGGTGACTTTATTTGTAATAATTGATTCCGGGATCATTTCAATTGCGGAAAAAGTATTTGTTTTCGGAGTAAACGTAAAAAAGCTCTCATTGATTTCGGAAAGATGTACTGTGTTTAATACCGATTCGTCATATGCGGGCTTCGTCTCAAACAGCGCCTTGCCGTTTTTGGCGGCAAGTATTCCGTTTTTGTAAACCCTCGTTATTTTAGTAAGCTCCAAATCCTCCGAAACAACCAAATCCGCTGTATACGACGGCGCGATCGCACCCTTATTGTACATTCTGTAACATTCGGCGGCGTTGAGCGTTGCCATTGTTATCGCGTCAACAGGCTCTATCCCCAAAGAAATCGCCTTTCTCACACACGCCGATATGCTTCCGCGATCCCTCACCGCGCCTACGAACAAATCGTCTGTGCAGAACATACAGCGGCGCATATTACGCGCTGTAAGTCCGCCGACAAGCCTCGCCACATCGCGCGAGAGCGTGCCGTCGCGCATTAAAATATACATTCCTTTTCCGAGCTTTTCAAGCATTTCCTCAACATTTCCGCACTCGTGATCGGTCTTTATTCCGGCGCACAAATACGCGTCGAGAGCGTTCCCGGACAATAGCGGCGCGTGACCGTCTATGATAGGTTTTACAAGCTTGCCGAGCGTTTTCGCGTCCGCGTTTACGATGCCGGGATAATTCATCATCTCGCCTATTCCGTAAAAATCCGGAGCGAGCCGCGCCGTATCGACTGCCGACAGAACAGCGCCCGAGTGCTCAGTCGGAGCGGCAGGCACACACGAGGGGAGCATAAAATTAATATCAAGCGGCAAACCTTCGGCGCATTTTCGCATAAATTTTAGCCCGGCTTCGCCGCATACGTTCGCAATTTCATGCGGATCGGCCATTACGGTGGTAACGCCCTTCGGCACAGCCGCTCTCGCGTACTCCTGCGGCGTCACCATTGACGATTCGATGTGCATATGCGCGTCGATAAGACCGGGCAGCACATACTGTCCGGTCAAATCGATCTCGTTTTCGCCGCAGTATTCGCCGATACCGCAGATATCACCGTCCTTCACTGCAATATCGCCGTTCTCTATTTCGCCGGTAAACACGTTTACAATGCGGCATTTTTTCAAAATCATATCCGGCTCGGTTCTGCCCATAGCCGCATCAATTAAATTCTTCATCAGTAATCACCCGGTTATCTCATATATTTTTTACATAATTATTCTACCACACAAACGAAGGAAAATCAAGGAATATGAATTTTTTTACATTTATATATCTCCCGACAGGAAACCGAGATCACAAAGTATGATGAGGAATATGATCAAAAAAGCTCATCGAAAAAAACACCGTCTTCGCCGACCACTTCACCGTGGAATTCAAGTCCGGACTTAATGTTGATATAAAAGGATAAAAATAGCAAGTTACCTTCCCAAATATAAGCAGAGAGACGGGGGTATGTATCCCCGTCCGCTCATCGCTTTTTATAAGATTGTAGGAACTGTTTTCATGACTTGCAGCATCCTTCATTTATCAAAGCCTCAATTTCCACTTTCTCCGGCATCCCCTTAAGCGCGTCCGTTTTCGTCGTGATAAGCGACGCTCCGGCATTGGCGAATGTAAGCAGCCCCCTGAGCTTTTCCTTGGTAAGATCTTTGATGCCGCAGTCAAGTAAAAAGCTCAACATACAGCCGGTAAACGTATCGCCCGCGCCTGTTTTTTCTATTGTTTTTACGTCGTTAAACGACGGCGCGTAAACCGCGATGTCCTTATAATCGCTAAAATGATAGATTTGGAAAACGAAATCAACGCGGACATTGATGAGCTTGCGGAATTAAAACGCACGCTCGTCTCAGTGATTAAAACGGTGGAAAACCCGGAACAGCAGACCATTCTTGAACAGAGATACCTGTGTTTTAAACCGTGGGAATCTTTAGAATATTGCTTGACTTTGACGCAGTGATGTGATAAAATTTAATCAGTTACGAAACTTAAAAATATTTTCATTTTTGAAAGTGGTGTGAATATGAAACTGATTGAAAGAACCGACTATTTGAACAGGCTTATTGATCTGAAAGGCACGCCTGATATAAAGATAATAACCGGCATAAGACGCTGCGGTAAATCACAGCTTATGGCGGCTTACATTGAACATATCAGAAAAACTGATGACAAAGCCAATATCATCTCGGTGGATTTTATGGATCTTGAGTATGAGGAACTCAAGGAGTATCATGCTTTGCATAAATATATCAAGGATCGTTACGATGCGGAAAAGAATAACTATGTATTTATCGACGAGGTACAAATGTGCGATGAGTTTGAGCTTGCGATAAACAGCCTGTACTCGTCAGGGAAATTTGATATTTATATCACCGGTTCAAACGCATTCTTATTAAGCGCGGATCTTGCGACTCTCTTTACGGGCAGATATATTGAACTTCATGTCTTTCCCTTTAGCTTTAAAGAATACTGTAAGTATTACGGCATTGGCACCAACAGCGGCAGTGAGCTTCAGGATGCGTTTGACGACTATGTTATTAAAGGCGGACTGTCCGGCTCATATCTGTATAAAACCGAGCTTGACCGAACAACGTATATCCGCGAGGTATATGAAACCATAGTCAATCGCGATCTTATACAGAAATACAAGGTTACGGACGTAAGTGTGCTTGGGCATCTTGCGGAGTTCCTTATGGATAATGTCAGCAACCTTACATCTCCAAACAAGGTTAGCGCAACGCTCACATCAAACAGTGTCCCGACAAATCATTTAACGATCGGAAAGTATATAAAATATCTGTGCAGCGCGTTTGTGTTCTATGACGTAAAGCGCTATGATATTAAAGGGAAAAAATATCTTGCCACCTCAGAGAAGTATTACCTGGCTGACAGCGGAATACGGTATTCCGTCCTCGGCACAAGGAACATGGACTACGGCAGGATATATGAAAACATCGTATGCTTAGAGCTGCTAAGGCGCGGTTATGAATTGTATGTCGGAAAGCTGTACGCAAACGAAATAGACTTTGTGGCGATAAAGGGCAGCGAAAAAATTTATGTACAGGTAAGCGATGACATTACAAATCCGGATACCTTTAAACGTGAATATGAGCCTTTGTTAAAGATCCCGGATGCGTATCCGAAAATTATAATCGCAAGAACAAAACATGATGTGTATGACAATGAGGGCATAAAAATAACAGACCTTGCCTCGTGGCTGGTTAACTGATAAATATAAACCTTTCAGGGCGTTTCGTTATGAGACGTCCTTTTTAGTTGGGCTAACGCTACCTTAAACAGGAGTGTATGATCATGCTAGGACAGCAGCCCAACGTATAGGTACTGATCGAGCGAAAATATAATCCTGATACGTCCAAATTGCGGGCAAGGGGGGTCAGATCTTAAAAACCAAGCAGGACGGAGACCGCCGCCCAATCGCGTACAAAAATATTTCAATTCAAACGGGGTATTAAATCCCGGTGAAAAAAGGAGCTGAAAATCAATATGGCCAAGGACGGCACAAACCGCGGCGGCAGACGTATCCGCGCGGGTGTTAAGCCCACGCCTGCCGCCGAGAAAATACAGAAAGGCGAAAGTGTGAATATACTGGATAACGATATAATGACGCTGACCGATGATGAGCTTGAGGCTGTAAACCTGCCGGAGGGCGCGACCCTTGACGGCGTTGATATGCCGAAGCCGGGAGACTATTTGTCGGCGAGACAGAAAAACGGTGTGCCGCTCGGTGCTGATGAGATATGAAACGGATGGCGACGTTAAAGAGGTCCTGCATCTTAGGCTGCTGATGTCGAAAACATCGGTAAAAAAGTACGAGGCTGTCATACGCTCGGTGTGTTCCGATGGACGGGTTCGCGGAATGATGCGTTTTTACGGCGCGAACAGGACAGGGCGATGGTCCGGAAATATACTTCAGCCGCAGAATTTACCTCAGAACCATCTGCCGGACCTGACGCTTGCGAGGGACATTGTAAAATCCGGGGATTTTGAATTGCTCGATATGCTCTATGGCAATGTCCCGAATGTGCTGTCAGAGCTTATTCGTACAGTACTTGTTCCGAAAGAGGACTGCAGATTTATTGTAGCGGATTTCTCAGCAATTGAGGCGCGAGTGTTATCGTGGCTCGCCGGAGAACAGTGGCGCATCGCAACCTTCAAAAACGGCGGCGATATATACTGCGCCGCCGCAAGCCGAATGTTCCGTGTGCCGGTCGAAAAACACGGCGTTAACGGGCATTTGCGACAAAAGGGCAAGATATCCGAACTGGCCTGCGGCTATGGCGGCTCGGTCAGAGCTTTAAAATCTATGGGCGCTGTTGAAATGGGTGTATCCGAAACGGAACTGCCTGATCTTATAAGCAACTGGCGCAAGGCCAACCCGCATATCGTAAGGCTGTGGAACAAGGTCGGAACCGCCGCTTTGACGGCTGTACGCGAAAAGAGAAACGTTGATCTCGGCCGACTCGAATTTATTTATGAGAGCGGAATTTTATTCATTCGATTGCCGAGCGGCAGACGGCTTTCATACGTTAAGCCGCGCATCGGCGCTAATCGATACGGCAGCGACAGCGTTACATATATGGGCATAGGACCATCGAAAAAATGGGAGAGACT